>CADCWC010000357.1 GCA_902806305.1 uncultured Thermoleophilia bacterium
GGGGTTGTCGCTCATCGTGGGGTGGCTCGTCCGCCCGGCGGCGCTGCTCCTGATCGGCACGATGGCCGGAGCAGTGCTGACGGCGGGACGGGTCGACGGCGGGCGGGACCTCTGGCTGCCACCGCTCGTGGCGGTGCTGCTCGCCGGGCTTGTCCGGGTGGGCGGCGGCAGGCTCCAGGTCGCACGCCGGCGATCCGTCCCGGACGCGGCCGTCAGGCCCGGGCCAGGTCGAACTGCACGGCGAGCGCCGCCTCACCGTCCGGCGTGACGTTGTAGTGCCGGACGACGAGGCGGCCGTCGCCCGGCTCGTAGGTCGTGCGCCATCCCCACGGCGGCCCGTCCGGCACGTGGTAGCGCCCGAGCACGTCGACGACCTCGCGCCCCTCGTCGTAGGGACCTTCGGAGAGCATGATCGACGTGCCGGTGTGGAACGAGTCGACCCAGGCCACCTGCCACAGCCGGCGGTCGAGCTCGCAGCCGATCAGCGCGCGACCGGTGCTCTCGGCCTCGCCGATCGGCGTCGTGTAGCGGTGCTCGGCGAAGCGACCGTCGTGGAGCAGCTCGATCCGGCCCGTGACCGGCCCTTCGGCGTGCACGATGCCGGGCTCGAACAGGAGCGTCGCGCGGCCCGCCCAGCTGCCCGCCAGGCGGGCCAGGACGGCGTGCGGCCCGGCGGCGCGGGACGTCTCCAGATCCACGCGCCCCGCCGGCTCAGGAGCCGCCCGCCTGGAGGGCGGTGACCTCCGCGGCGTTCTGGATGTTGAGCAGCACCTCGCCGGGGATGGCCGCCGACGGGCGCGCCGTGATCGCCCGGATCCGCTCCACGTCGAGCTTCGGCGTGCGGTCGGCGAGCAGCAGCCCGTTCGTCTCCTGCTCGGTGTCGGTGAGCTGCGTGTAGCAGAAGCCCACGATCGTGGCACAGTCGAGCACCGCGCCGACCACGTCCTCGTACTTGTCGATGAACGCGTCCGGGCTGTCGACCGTCCCGTAGCCGAACCACCGCTCACCTTCGGCGGGCGCGTAGCTGATGCCGCCCATCTCGGTCAGCATCACGGGCTCGCCCGACCGCCGGTACTCGGGCATCACGATCGTCTTGTAGTGCGGCTGGACGGTGTAGAGCGTCTGCTCGAGCGCCTCGTGCGATCCGTACCGCTCCCGGATCGTCGCGCCGTCGAGGGCGTAGTCGTGGATGCCCCAGACGTCCGAGACGAGGTGCTCCCAGCCGTCGTTGCCGATCACCGGCCGCGTGGCGTCGAGGGCCTTCGTCAGGTGGTAGAGGCCGCGGACGTACTGGCGCTGCTCCTCGCTCCGCTCGAGCGCCGGCACGCCCCAGCTCTCGTTCAGCGGCACCCACGTGACGATGCAGGGGTGGCTGTAGTCGCGCCGCAGCACGTCGATCCACTCGCGCGTCAACCGCTCCACCGCCATCGGCGAGAAGACGTAGGCGTTCGCCATCTCGCCCCACACGAGCAGCCCGAGCCGGTCGCACCAGTAGAGGAAGCGCGGGCACTCGACCTTCTGGTGCAGCCGCGCGCCGTTGAAGCCGAGCTCCTTGATGAGCTCGACCTCGCGGCGGAGGGCGTCGTCGCTCGGCGTCGTCAGGAGGGTCTCGGGCCAGTAGCCCTGCTCCAGCACCAAGCGCAGGTAGTACGGCCGGTTGTTGAGCAGGAAGCGCCCGTTCGAGAACCCGACGCTGCGCATGCCGGCGTAGCTCTCGACCTCGTCGACGACCTCGTCGTCCTCGAGCAGGCAGATGTCGGCGTGGATCAGGTTCGGGTTGCTCGGCGACCAGAGCACGTGCTGCCGGCTCATGGTGAGGCCGCTCGAGTCGAGGGCGATGTCCCGGCGCAGCTCGCTCCGCTCGACCGTGTAGACGTCGTCGGCCACGGAGGTGCCGTGCAGCGTCAGGCGGACCCGCAGGCGCAGCGTCCGCTCGGGAGGGCGGCTCAGCCGGACGTGGAGGCCGAGGACGCCCCGGTCGACGTCGGGCGTCCAGCGCAGGTCGACGATGTGGTCGGCGGGCACCGGCTCGATCCAGACCGACTGCCAGATGCCGGTCGTCCGGTGGTACCAGATCCGGTGCGGGCTCGGCTCCCAGTCCTGCTTGCCACGCGGCTGCGTCAGGTCGGTCGGCTGGTCCTCGGCCCGGACGACGATCGTCTGGTCGACGTCGCCGTCGAGCAGGGCGCCCGTGATGTCGGCGCTGAAGGGCGTGTGACCGCCCTCGTGCTGAGCCACGAGCTGCCCGTTGACCCAGGCGCTCGCCCGGTAGTCGACGGCCCCGAAGTGGAGCAGCAGACGCTCGCCACGGTCGGCCTCGCTGACCCGCACCGTGCGCCGGTACCAGACCACCGGGTGGTAGCCCGTGTCGTGGATGCCGCTCGCCTCGGACTCCGGCGCGAACGGCACGGTGATCGTCCGATCGAACGGCTCCTCGCGCGTCGTCCAGCCCTCGTCCAGCCCGACGCCGTCGTCGTCGTGCGCGAACCCCCACGGGCCGTCGAGGCTCGTCCACCGTTCCCGCGTCAGCTGTGGTCGCGGATGGCCCATGTCGCGCTGCAAGACGTGCTCCTCGATCCTCGTGCCGGCCGATTTCCCCGGCACTGTACCGAGTGCGCGGCCGCACAAGGCCCGCTCCGTCCGGACACGGCCGCGCCCGCCGCGGAGACTCACGGCGGCGGCGCGCCGTAGCCGCCGCCGCCCGGCGTGCGCACCGTCACGACGTCCCCCGGGACCAGGTCCCGGGTGGCCTTGGCGGGCAGCGGCTCGCCGTTCACGAGGTTCTCGCCGAGCGCGCCCGGTCCGCCGCCGGCCCGTCCGGCCGGGGCGTGACGACGCCGGTCCGAGATCAACGACAGGGTGGCGGGTACGAGCACCTCGACGCTCCGCTCCACCCCGTCGCCGCCCGCATGCCGCCCGCGACCGCCCGAGCCGTCGCGGAGCTCGTAGCGCCGGACGCGCAGCGGCAGCTCGAGCTCGAGCGCCTCGACCGGCGTGTTGAGCGTGTTGCTCATGCCGACGTGGACGCCGGACGGTCCGGGCCCTCGCACCGACGCGCCCTGGCCGCCGCCGATCGTCTCGTACGAGGTCCAACCCGGCCCGCCGAGCACGAGGTTGTTCATCGTCCCCTGGCCCTCGGCCGGCAGGTCGACGGCCTGGGCCAGCGCCCGCAGGACGGTGTCGGCGATGCGCTGGCTGGTCTCGACGTTCCCCGCCACGACCGCCGCCGGCCGACGGGCGTGGACGAGACTTCCCGGCTCGGCGCGCACGGTCAGCGGCGCGTCCGTGCCCGCGTTCGAGGGCACGTCGTCGGGCAGCGCGACGCGCAGCGCGAACAGGCACGCCGAGCGGGTGACCGCGAGCGGACAGTTCACGTTGCCGTCGGTCTGGGCCGCGGTGCCCGTGAAGTCGACGTCGATCGTGTCGCCCGCGATGGTGACGGCGACCCGGAGCGGCAGGTCGGCGCTCGTCACGCCGTCGCCCTCGACCTCGCTCGTCGCCGGATAGGTCCCGTCGGGCATCGCCGCCAGGGCGGCGCGCGTCCGGCGCTCGGCGTAGGCCTGGACGTCGTCGAACGCCGTGAGCACGACGTCGAGGCCGCGGCGCGCCGCGAGCTCGGCCAGGCGCTGACCGGCGAGGGCCGCGGCCGCGCCCTGGGCCCGGAGGTCGCCGCGGCGCAGGGTCGGCGTCCGGGTGTTGGCCAGGATCAGCTCCAGCACCTCGGCGACGGGCGCGCCACCGCGCACGAGGCGGAGCGGCGGGATGACGAGGCCCTCCTGCAGCAGCTCGCGTGAGTCGCTCGGCATCGATCCCGGACGCATGCCGCCGATGTCCGAGTGGTGGGCGCGGGCCACGCCGTAGGCCCGGATCCGGCCGTCGAGGACGCACGGCGCGACGAGGGTGAGGTCGGGGAGGTGCGTGCCGCCCGTGAACGGGTCGTTGACGATGAACACGTCTCCCGGCGCCGGGTCGCAGGCGATGACGGCCGCCACGGCGTCCGGCAGCGCGCCGAGATGCACCGGGATGTGCGCGGCCTGCGCGACGCAGCGCCCGGCTGCGTCGAAGAGCGCCGTCGAGCAGTCTCGACGCTCCTTGATGTTGGCCGAGGATGCACTGCGGACGAGGATCGCGCCCATCTCCTCGGCGATGCCGCGCAGGGCCGCGGCGAGCACCGAGAGCGTGATCGGGTCGAGCGTCATCGGCGCTCGAGGACGGCGGTGCCCGACTCGTCGACCGTGCCGGTCCAGCCGGGCGCGACGAGCAGCGTCGACTCCGGCAGCTCCACGAGGAGCGGTCCGTCGAGCGTGGTACCCGGGCGGAGACGGCGGCGGCGCAGCACGGGCGCCTCGTGACGACCGTCGGCCAGCCGCAGCGACCGCGAGCCGGCCACGGGCTCGTCGACGTCGGTTCCGTCGGCCTCGGGCCGCGACGTGGCCGGCTCGCCCCGCACCACGGCCACCACGCGCACGGCCACGACCTCGACGGGATCGTCGGCCCGCCAGCCGTAGCGCGCCTCGTGCGCGTCCTCGAACGCGGCCCGCAGGCCACCCGCGTCCTCGCCGTCGACCGTGAGCTCGAACGACTGGCCGCGGTAGCGCACGTCGGCGCGCCGCCCGAGCTCCGCGTCGGGCAGACCCTCGGCGGCCTCCCGCTCGAGCGCCGCGAAGGACTGCCCCACCGCCGGC
>CADCWC010000358.1 GCA_902806305.1 uncultured Thermoleophilia bacterium
ACGGACAGACCCGCCGTGTGTGTCACCTGCCAAGGGAACTCCGGACCGTCATCGTCACCGAGCCGAGCAGCCGAACGTTACAAGCCCGCCCAGGCCCCCGGCCGACCACGCCTGCCAGGGCAGGGCGCCGCCCGCAGCCTTCGGCTGCCCGACTCAGATGAACCGCTCGATGCGCTGCAGCGCCGAGGCGAGCTCCTCGCGCGGCTCGGTCGGCGCCTCCCGCGTCTGTGCGGACCGGACCAGCCGGCTGACCAGGATGACGCCGCGCGGGTCGACCGGCCGCCGGACGTCCTCGAGTTGGTGGACGACGTGCTCCAGGCGACGCCGGTGGAGCACGACGTCCTCGGCCGCCTCCGGCCTGGCGGCGTGCGGCGGCGGCAGCGGCACGTAGACGCCGGTGGCCAGGAGCCGCGCCAGACGACGCCGGTACCGTGTCCCGAGGAGCGTGCGGACGCGCGCTGCGGCCGCCTCCGGCGCGACCTTCTCCCAGCCCTGGAGGATCAGCTCGTCGACCGTGTCGTCCGCCTCGGCACAGACCCGCCGGGCGTCTCGCAGCCACCACCACGAGGCCACCACGGCACACGCCACGACGACGACGCCCGCCTGTGCGTCGACCACTCCCGTCGCCCAGAGCGCCGCACCGACGGCCACGCCGAGCAGCCAGCCGAGCGAACGCCCGCGCGACGCGGTGTGTTCGTCGTGCAACGCCTGGATGCGAGCCGCAAGGCCCCCAGGGCGCCCTGTCGGGGTCATGCCCGGTTCTACCCTGATCCGGCGTCGCCGCATCATGTGTGCGCCAGCGTAGCGCCCGGCGACGCGCCGCCGCGCCCTCGGACCGCGGCCGGCGGACGCCCGAGCCCACATGATGTCGCCGATGCCCGAAGGCGACACCCTGGAGATCGTGGCGCGTCGGCTCGCGCCGCTCGTCGGCGTCACCGTGTCCGTCACGACCCCGCACCCCCGGTTCGCGCGCGACCGCATCCCCGAGCGGCTCGCGGACGCCGTCGTCGAGACGGTCGAGGCGCGCGGGAAGCACCTGCTGATCCGCTTCACGAACGGTCTCACGCTGCACAGCCACCTCCGGATGACCGGTCGCTGGGACGTGCACCGCCGCGGGGCGCGCTGGGGGCGCGCCCCGTACCGCGCGTGGGTCGTCCTCCGGACGGCGACGCACGAGGCGGTCCTGTTCGACGGCCCGGTGCTCGAGCTGCTGACCGACGCGCAGATCGCGCTCCACCCCGCGCTCCGCCGGCTCGGGGACGACCTGATCGACGCGGACCTCGACCTCGACCGGGCGGTGTCCGACCTGCGCGCGGCCCATCCCGCCACGACGGCCGGCGACGCCCTGCTCGACCAGCGTCTCGTGGCCGGGATCGGGAACGTCTGGAAATCCGAGGCGCTCTGGGCCTGTCGCGTCCACCCCTGGGCGCCGCTCGGCCGGCTCGACGACGACACGCTCCGGCGGCTCGTGACCTTCGCCAGCGAGGGCATGCGCCGCCAGTCCGATCTGCTGGACGGACGCCGTCCGCGGGCGGTCTACGGGCGAGACGGCAGGCCGTGCCGCCGGTGCGGCACGCGCATCGTCGAGCGGCTGCAGGGCGACGACGGTCGGCGCACGTTCTGGTGCCCGACGTGCCAGCCGGGCGCGGCGCCGCCGGGGCCGCCCGTCCGGGGCACGCCCGCCGCCCGCCGACGTTGAGCGGGACGCCTCAGGTCGCTACGGTGACGCCGCCCGAGCCCCCGTCCCGGAGCCGCCGTGCGTCGCCCACCGCTCTTCCTCGCCCTCGTCTGCCTGCCCCTCGGCCCGGCGAGCGCCGCCGCGGCGACGCCCTCGCCCTTCCCGCAGGGGGTGGCCGCCGGTGAGATCACCGCGCGGTCCGCGCTCGTCTGGACCCGGGCGCCCCGCCCGGGTCCGGTCACGGTCGAGGTCGCCCTCGACCGGCGTCTGACCACGGCGCGTCGGGTCAGGCGTGGGCGCGCCACGGGAGCCGCGGACCGCACGGTGCGGATCGCCGTCGCCGGCCTGACGCCCGCGACCCGCTGGTTCTACCGCTTCCGTCAGGGCCGGGCCACGAGCCCCGTCGGATCCTTCCGCACGGCCCCACGCCCGTCGTCGCCCGCGACGGTCCGCTTCGCCTTCGCGGGTGACGCCGACGCGCAGCCGGCCCCCGGGTCGACCGAGCCCTTCTACAACCGGTTCGAGGTCTACGGCCGGATGGCCGCCGAGCGCAACGACTTCAACGTCTCGATCGGCGACACGATCTACTCGGACTCCGAGGTGCCCGGCGTGCCTCCCGCGCTGACCCGACGCGCCAAGTGGTCCAAGTACCGCCAGAACCTCGCCCTCCCGCGCCTACGGGCGCTGCGCGCCGACACCGGCCTCTACAGCCACTGGGACGACCACGAGTTCGTCAACGACTTCTCCCGCGCCGAGTCCGGCGCCGCGGTCCACCGCGCCGGCGTCGCGGCCTTCACCGACTACGCGCCGGTCCGCTACCGGAGCGCGACGGGCCTCTACCGCCGGTTCCGCTGGGGCCGGCACCTCGAGGTCTTCCTGCTCGACCAGCGCTCCTTCCGCGACGCGAAGGCGACCGCGGGCGGGACCTGCGTCGACGCGACGACGGGGATCCCGGACCTGGCGCCGACCGCGCCGCAGACGGCGAGGAACGCCTTCTCGGCCCTCGTGCCGGCGTTGGCCGCTCCACCGCCGCCGGGCTGCCTCGACCGGATCCGCGACCCGAGCCGGACGCTGCTCGGCCGGCGGCAGTACGCGGCCTTCACGTCCGCCGTCGCCGCGTCGTCGGCCACCTTCAAGGTCGTCATGAACGAGACGCCGATCCAGGAGCTCTACGCGCTGCCGTACGACCGTTGGGCGGGCTACGCGGCGGAGCGGGAGCGTCTCCTGCGCTTCCTGTCCGCGCGCGTCCGGGGCGTCGTCTTCCTGACCACGGACACGCACGCGAACCTGGTCGGCGAGGTCCGACTCGACACCTTCGGCCCCTCGGGGCCGGGGCCGACGGGCATCACGGAGGTCGTCGCCGGGCCGGTGGCGACCATGACCTTCGCGCGCGAGCTGGGTGCCGTGCTGAACGATCCGCGGGCGCCGGACCTGCTCGCCTCGACGTTCTTCCGACCGCCGCCGCCGCGCGGGCTCGGGATGCGCTGCGCGGTCCTCGACACGTACGCCTACGGCCAGGTCGAGGTGACCGCCCGCCGGCTGACGGTCCGGCTCAAGGACGGCGCCGGCCGCCCGGTCCGGCACCCGGACGGCTCGAGCTGCAAGCCGGTCGTCGTCGAGGCGGGCTGAGAACCGGTCACCCGGGGGCGACGAGCCGGATCTCCTGCCCCGCCGTCTCGACGACGTCGCCGGGACGCAGCTTGCGGCCGCGCCGGTCGTCGAGCTCGCCGTTGATCCGCACCGGGGTCTCGGCCAGGAAGTGCCGCGCGCCGCCGCCGGAGTCGACGAGGTCGGCCAGCTTCAGGAACTGCGCCAGCGTGATGAACTCCGACTCGATCTCGACCTCGCGCACCGTCGTCCTCCGCGTCCCGACGGCGTGAGCGTAGCGGTGCCCAGCGTCAGGTCATGACGCGCGCCACCGCGGTGACCGCGGCTGCCACGACGACGACGAGCAGCATCGGCGCGCGCAGCCACAGCGCCACGCCCGCCGCCGCGACGCCCAGCAGACGCTCGTCGACGAAGATCGTCCGATCTCCCCCGACGGTCTGCGTCAGCACCAGCGCGGCGAGCAGCGCCGGGGCGAGGAGCTCGAGCGGCCCGGCGGCGCGCCCGGGCAGCGGCCGGCCGCCGAGCACCACGGGACCGAAGCCCTTCATCACCACGGTCGCGACGCCGACCACGACCACGACGAGCCAGGCGTCCGTCACCGCCGCAGCCCGAGGAGCGGCACCGCCGCCGCCGCGATGATCGGCACGCCGAGCGGCGTCAGCGGCAGGAGCACGAGCGCGACGAGCGCGCCGCCGACCGCGGCCAGGACGGCGCGGCGGCTGCGGAGCTGCGCCACGAGCAGCGCCAGGAAGAGGGCCGGGAAGGCGGCGTCCAGGCCGAGCACCGTCGGATCGCCGAGCGCGCTCGCTCCCAGCACGCCGACGACGGTCCCGAGCACCCAGAACAGGTAGCAGACGGCGCCCGCGCCGAGCAGGAGCCGGCGGTCGAAGCGCCCGGGGGCCGTGGTGCCGAGCGCCCACGACTCGTCGATCACGAGCTGCGACTCGAGCAGACGCCGCAGCGCCGGGCCGCGGAACACCGAGGCCACCGACACGCCGAGCGCCACGTAGCGGGCGTTCAGGAGGACGGCCGCCACGACCGCCGCCGTCACGCCGCCGCCCGCGCCGAGGATCGAGACCGCCGCGAACTGGGCCGAGCCCGCGAACGTCGTCAGCGACATGGCGGTCGTGGCCCACGCGTCGAGGCCGGCCGACCGGGCGAGCACGCCGAAGGAGACGCCGAAGCCGAGGATGGCCGGGATCAACGGCGCCATCGCCCGGGCGCCGTCGCGGTACCGCGGCGACGCCGGACGACTCGTCGGCGCGTCACCGGGGCGGCGGTCGAGGGGACGGTCGGACACGGCCCGCGCACGGTAGCGACCGCCCGCGTGGGCGGATCCCGCCGCGGGTCCGCGGTCAGCCGCGCGACGGGGAGGTCCGCTCCTCCTCGACCCGGCGGTCATGCTCACGGATCCCCCGTTCGTGCCGATAGACGACGTAGCGATGACCCCCGCCCGCGCCCCCGAGCAGCCGAGACCGCCCGCCATGACGAGCATCCCCGAGACCATCTCCTGCCTGATCGCCGACGACCACGAGGTGGTCCGCGAAGGGCTCCGGCTGGCGTTGTCCCGCGCGAAGCACATCCGCGTCGTGGGCGAGGCCGGCGACGGCGAGTCGGCCGTGGCGCTGGCCGCCCGCCGGCGGCCCGACGTGATCGTGATGGACCTCCGCATGGGCGGCATCGACGGCATCGAGGCGACGCGTCAGATCCGCCGTACCGCGCCGGCCTGCCGCGTCGTCATCTTCACCGGGCACTTCGAGCGCGGCCTCCTCCAGCGTGGCCGCGACGCGGGCGCCGCGGGCTACCTCCTCAAGGAGGCGCCGCACACCACGCTGATCCGCGCCATCGAGCGTGTCACCGGCGGCGAGGAGTTCGTCGACCCGTCGCTCGCTCCCTCGCTCGTCCTGTCGGAGCGGGACGGCCTGCTCACGAACCGCGAGCGCGAGATCCTGCAGCTGCTGGCCCACGGCATGTCGAACGGCGACGTGGCGACCAAGCTCTTCATCTCGCAGGAGACGGTGAAGAGCCACGTGCGCCACATCCTGGCCAAGCTCGAGGCCGACACGCGGACCCAGGCGGTCGCCATCGCCATCCGCGAGGCGATCATCCAGTAGCCAGGAGGACCGCGTGTCCCTCTGGCTCCTCGTCGGCCTCGCCGGCCTCGTCGCGCTCGTCGGCGGCGCGTTCCTGGTCGGCCGTGGCGATCGGGTCCGTCGACGCGAGCAGGAGCACGCCCAGGCCTTCGACCGCTCGCTCTCGGGCCGGCTCCTGCAGCAGGCCTCGGATCTCGACCGGCTCGTGGCCACCCTGGGCGGCCTGGCCGACGAACAGCACGATGTCGCCGTCCTGGCCCGCGCCTGCGACGACGCGGTGCGCCTGATCCCCGACACGCGCGCCGCGCTGCTCGTGCTCCGGCCGGACGGGACGCTCGAGGTGGCCGCCTCGGCCGGTCTCCCCGCGGAGGGACTGGCAGGCGTGGAGGTCGCGCGCGTGGAGGACGCGGCCACGGTGCTCGCGACGGCCATGGGGACGCCCGTCGCGCACGCGACGCCGCTCGCCACGCGCCACGAGCTGATCGCCGTGCTCGTCGTCGGCCGGACGCTCGTCAGCGGGGCCGAGCACGCCGACGCGCACCTCTCCCCGGCCGAGCAGGCCCAGCTGCAGGTCATCGCCGACTTCGCCGCCCGCACCGCCCACAACGCGCGCCTGCAGGGGCACCTGGAGCGCGCCCGGGTCGAGGCCGAGCGCCGCGAGCGCGAGCGGGCGCGGCTCTCGGACCAGCTGGCCCACGCCGAGCAAGGGGAGCGGCGGCGGCTGGCCGACCTCCTCCACGACGGCCCCCAGCAGACCATCACGAGCGTCAGCCTGATGCTCGATGCGTGCGTCGACGCCGCCTCCGACGGCGACTGGGACGCCATGCGCCGCATCCTGTCCCGCGCCCGCGACCGGAACCGCGAGTCCATCCGGGACCTGCGCGAACTCGGCTCCTCGATCGAGCCGCCGGCGCTGCGGAACGGCGGCCTCGCAGAGGCGCTCGAGCCGCTCGTGGTGCGTCTCGGCGAGGATCACGGCGTCACGGTGCTCGTCGAGCTCGCGGCCGCCGAGAACCTTCCGGCCGCCGTCCGGGCCATGGTCTACCCGATCGTCCGTGAGGCCCTCTCGAACTCCCTCAAGCACGCCCGCGCCTCGCAGATCACCGTGGCGGCCGAGCGGATGGAGGACGGCCTGGCGATCGTGGTGGCCGACAACGGCTCGGGCATGCTCCGGACCGTCGCGCCGGACGGGCTCGGTCAGGGCACCGACGGCATCCGCGAGCGCGCCGCGGCGCTCGGCGGGACCGTCACGTGGGATCCCGTGCCGGGCGGCGGCACCGCCCTGCGGCTCGTCATCCCCGCCCGGGTCCTGCCCCGCGCCGCCTGACGGCCCCGGCCGGCTCGCCCGGCCTGCGGGCCGTCGGTCCGCGTCGCCGTCGCGGAGCCGGCTCGTCCGGGACGTCGGGTGGCCGGCGCAGGGCCCAGGCCAGGAACGCGACGGCGACGACGAAGACGACCGCGAACACGTACTGGTTCAGGCGCAGGCCGAGCCACTCGTGCGCCGGGTCGACGCGGATCCCCTCGATCGGGAACCGGCCGATCGAGTAGCCGACGAGGTAGCACGCGAAGACGACGCCCGGCCGGAGCCGCCGCCAGAGGCGCCGGGCGATCAGGAGCAGCGCGACGCAGACGACGACGTTCCAGAGTGCCTCGTAGAGGAACGTGGGGTGGAACGTCTCCTCCGCGGCGTACCGCGCCGGCCGGTGCTCCGGGTCGATCTCGAGCGCCCACGGCAGGTCGGTCGGGCGGCCGAAGAGCTCCTGGTTGAACCAGTTGCCGAGGCGGCCGATCGCCTGGGCCGCGATCAGACCGGGTGCGATCGAGTCGAAGACCGTGCCGAACGGCACGCCGATCCGCCGGGCGGCGATCAGCGCGCCCGTCGCGCCGCCGACGATCACGCCGAACATCCCCAGGCCGCCCTCCCACAGGGCGGGAATCGACGCCAGGTCGTCGGAGAACCGGTCCCAGTCGGTGATCACGTGGTAGAGGCGCGCGCCGATGATGCCGCCCGGCACGCACCACGCGGCCACGGTGTAGACCTGCTCCGGGTCGAGCGCGCGGCGCCGGAACTCGCGCTGGGTCATCCAGCCGGCCAACAGGACCGCGAGCGCGAGCAGCGTCCCGTACCAGCGGAGGCGGAGCGGTCCGAGCTCGACGATGACGTTCGAGTCGGGACTCGGGATCGAGAGCAGCGGCAGGGTGATCTCGAGCAGCGGCACGCGCCCGCAGGCTACCGGCACTCTCCTGGTACCGTGCGCCCGTGGGCGGTCGAACGGGACGGGGGCGGGTCGACGCGCTGCTCCTCGCCCTCGCCGCGCTGCTGCTCGCCTGGCCGGGCGCCGCGAGGGCCGTCGAGGCGCCGGGCCTCGTCCAGATCGTCGGACCGGGCGGCGACGTCCTCGGGGGCGCCGTGGCCCAGGCAGGCTACGCGTACCCGTCGGACGGCTCCCTCGTCCAGATCGCCGACGCGGACGCGGCCCGGGGGCGCCTGGTGCTCACGGGTGTGTCCGTGCTGGGCGGGAGGCTTGCGCTGGAGCGAGCCGAGATCGGGACCCGCTCGCGCCTCGTCGGCCTGACCCTCGACGGTGCCGCCGTCCCGACGCGCCCGAATCAGGTCGTCGCCGTGCCGGGCGCGGGCTGGGCGCTCGCCCTGCAGCAGGCCGTCATCCCGTGGCCCGACGGCCGGACGCGGCAGACGACCGTGGCGCTGCGCGTCCACCTGACCGTCGCCACGCACGGCCTGCCCGCGGGCACGGACATCCTCATCGGTCACGCCGCGGGCGCCCGCCACCGCGCCGAGCCGTTGGCCGGGGTGGCGGCCGAGATCCCGCCCGGGCTCGTGCCGCTCTACCGCGCCGCCGGGCGGCACTACGGCGTCCCGTGGTCCGTGCTGGCGGCGATCAACCGGGTCGAGACGTCGTTCGGACGCAACCTGGCCGTGTCGTCGGCCGGTGCCGTCGGCTGGATGCAGTTCATGCCCGCCACCTGGGCCGGCTACGGCTACGACGCCGACCGCGACGGCCGCGCCGACCCGTGGGACCCCGACGACGCGATCTGGTCGGCCGCCCGACTGCTCGCGGCCAACGGGGCGCGGCGCGACCTCTCGAGCGCCGTCTGGCTCTACAACCACTCGGACCGCTACGTCGCCACCGTGCTCGGCCTGGCGGGGGCCTACGCGGCGGGCGCCCCCGTCGGGCCGCGTCACGTCGACGACGCGTCGCTCGACGAGACGCCCGGCTTCAGCGTCGTCGCGCTCTGGTGAGCGACGCGGCGACGGGTCCCCCCGCCGGGGGCTCGACCTCATGCCCGCCCGACCGATAGGAGGGGTATGGCCACCCCCTCCTCGAGCCTCCTCTGGCTGCTGGCCGAGCAGCATCGGTCCCACGAGCAGCGCCTCGACCGCGCCTCCGCCGTGCGGCGCAAGCGGGTCGCCTTCGGGACCCCGCGGCCGTTCTCGCGCGCCGAGGGCGAGCGGCTGGTGGAGGCCTGCCACGGCATCCGCGTCGCGCCCCACGAGAACCCCGACGTGCTGGTGCTCGCCTCGTCGAGCCAGGTGCCGGCCACGGTGATCTCCGATGACTCGTCGCTCGTCGTCGACGCCGACGAGTTCGTGCGGATGGTCGGTGCGTACGCCGAGACGCATCGCTCGCCGCTGCTCGCCGCGGCGGTGGCGGCGGCGCGCTCGGACCTCCGTGCGGGTCCGTCGCGCGCAGCGC
Organism: uncultured Thermoleophilia bacterium; assembly: GCA_902806305.1. Classification (GTDB taxonomy): domain Bacteria; phylum Actinomycetota; class Thermoleophilia; order Gaiellales; family F1-60-MAGs149; genus CADCWC01. Next base: position 9,096 of record CADCWC010000358.1, read on the forward strand.
CCGTGCCGCAGCCGATCCCGGTCATGACCCGCTCGGAGCCGCGCACCGGCGGGCTCCGCGTGGCCAACCGCGGCCGTTCCGGCTAGGCCATGACCGACGCCGCCCCATCGGCGCCGCCCGCCGTCTCGATGATCGCGTCGCTCCACGTGGCGCACGAGACACGGCTCGACCGCGTCGCCACCCTTCGGCGCGCGCGCGTCGCGTTCGTGAGCTCCGAGTTCACGCCGGATCAGGCCGCGGCGCTCGTCGGCCGGTGTCGCGGGCAGGTCGTGGCCCTCTCCGACCGGCCCGACGTGATCGTGGTGCCGAGCACGCGGCACATGTCGCCCGCCACCGACGCTCGGTCGCGCGCCCGCGTGGTCGACACGGCCGAGTTCCTGGCCATGCACCAGGCGGTCGTGGACGCAGGCGACGTCTCGACGCTGCGGCTCGCCGTGCGTCGGGCCCGGATGCGCCTCGAGGAGGCCGTGCGCGTCGGTGGCCGGCTCAGGGCCCCCGCCGCGCCGGCGCCCGTTCCGACGGGACGATCGCGGATGCGGACGGGCGGTGAGGCGGCCGACGCGCCCCGGGTCGACCCTGGTCGCGACGCGGTCGCCGAGGCCTTCGCGCGGCGCATCGACGGCGTGGTGCAGGACCGTCGCGCCCGCGACGCGGGAGGCGGCCCCCCCGCCCGCTGAGCGGCTGCGCGGCCACCCCGGTTCGTCCGTGCGGTGGCGTACCCTGAGGGGATGGCCGTCACGGACGACCGGTACGGCGCCGACGAGATCCAGGTCCTCGAGGGTCTCGAGCCCGTCCGCCTGCGTCCGGGCATGTACGTCGGGGGGACGGGACAGCGCGCGCTCCACCACCTCGTCTGGGAGGTGGTCGACAACGCCGTCGACGAGGCGCTCGCCGGCCACTGCACCGAGATCCGCGTGGAGCTCGACGGCGACGGCGTGGTCACGGTCGCGGACGACGGTCGCGGGATCCCGGTGGGCGTCAACCGGCAGACCGGCGTGTCGGCCCTCGAGCTCGTCTTCACGCGGCTGCACGCGGGCGGCAAGTTCGGCGGCGGCGGCTACAAGGTCTCGGGCGGGCTGCACGGCGTCGGCGCGTCGGTCGTGAACGCGCTGTCGGCCTGGCTCGAGGTCGAGGTCCGGCGCGAGGGGCATCTGTGGCGGCAGCGCTACGAGCGCGGCGTCACCGTCACGCCCGTCGAGCAGGTCCGACCGCTGGCCCGCGACGAGGCGACGGGCACGACGGTGCGCTGGCGCTCGGACGACACGATCTTCGACCCGGGCGTGCACCTGTCGCCGACGACGCTCGCCGCGCGGCTGCGGGAGAAGGCCTACCTCGTCCGCGGGCTCCGCTTCACGCTCCGCGTCCCCGGTCACGAGGAGCAGGTCTTCCGCTCCGAGCGCGGGCTGGCCGACTACGTCCGCGAGCTGAACGAGGAGCGCGAGCCGGTCCATCCCGAGGTGATCTCGCTCTACGCGCCGGACGCCGACGTGCCCACCGAGGTGGCGCTCGGCTGGACCGCCAGCGCGGACGAGCGTGTCTACTCGTTCTGCAACGTGGTCAACACGGTCGACGGTGGCACGCACGTCTCGGGCCTCCGGCGGGCGTTGACGCGCTGCCTGAACGTGCACGCCTGGGAGACGGGCCGGCTGAAGCGGGACCGTGGCGAGAGCCTCGAGCCGAAGGACGTGTTCGAGGGGCTGACGGCCGCGCTCTCCGTGATGCTTGAGGACCCGAAGTTCGAGGGTCAGACGAAGGGCAGGCTCAACAACAGCGAGGCGCAGGCCGCGGTCCAGTCCGTCACGCAGGCCGCCTTCGGCGAGTGGCTCGCCGCGCGCGAGAACGCCGCCCAGGCGCGGGCGATCCTCGAGCGCTGCCTGCTCGGCCGCGAGATCCGGCTGGCCAAGGGCCGCATCTCGAAGAAGCTGCGCAACGCCGCCACGTCGATCTTCTCGGACTCGAACCTCCCCGGGAAGCTCGCGGACACGCTCGACAACCCGGCCGTGGCGATCGACGACCGGGAGCTCTTCGTGGTCGAGGGCGATTCGGCCGGGGGGTCGGCCAAGGCCGCGCGGGACGCCTCCACCCAGGCGATCCTGCCGATCCGCGGCAAGATCCTGAACGTCCTCGGGGCGAAGAACGGCAGGGCGTTCGACAACGCGGAGGTCGACAACATCCTGGTCGCCCTCGGCGGGCGCAAGGACGCCATCGGCAAGACGGTCGTCGCCACCCTGGAGCCCGCGATGCGGCGCTACGGGAAGGTCGTCATCACCGCCGACGCGGACGCCGACGGCGCGCACATCGCCAATCTGCTCGTGACGCTCTTCCACGAGCTGTTCCCACGCTTCCTGTCGGAGGGGCGGCTGTTCCTGGCCCGTCCTCCGCTGTTCCGCGTCGCGCTCCCCGACTCGAGCTACGTCTACGTGCACACGGAGCGCGAGCTGCAGGCCACGCTGAAGCGCACCCGCCGGACCGGCGACCACGTGACGCGGTTCAAGGGCCTCGGGGAGATGAACGCCGACCAGCTCCGCGAGACGGTCTTCGAGCCGAGCACGCGGCGGCTGCTGCAGATCTCGATGGAGGACGCCGCCCTCGTGGCCGAGACCGTGAACCTGCTGATGGGGTCGCAGGCGGGCGCCCGCCGGGTCTGGCTGGAGGACGCCGCGCGCGACGTCGAGGTCGAGGTCTGATGGCCGACGAGCTCGACCTCCTCGACCCGACCGGGAACGGTGGCGGGAACGGCGTGGCCACCGCCGACGGGTACGGCGGCGGCGACGGTGACGACGGCTCCGATCCCGTCGTGCACCTCGCCTGGGACGGTGACACGGTCGACGCGTCCGACGCGATGCGCGACCGGGCGCTCGCGTACGGCATGTACGTCAACAAGGGCCGGGCCCTGCCCGACGTGCGCGACGGGCTGAAGCCGGTCCAGCGGCGGATCGTCTTCGCGATGGACGAGATCGGGGCGCGCGCCGGTCGTCCCTACGCCAAGTCGGCCCTGACGGTCGGCCAGGTGATCGGCAACTACCACCCCCACGGCGACGGTGCGATCTACGACGCCATGGTCCGTCTGGCGCAGGACTTCAACCTCAACGCCCCGCTCGTGGACGGGCAGGGCAACTGGGGCTCCGTCGGGCCGAAGGAGTTCTCCGACCCGCCCGCCGCCTACCGCTACACCGAGGCGCGGCTGACCGTGGCGGCCACCGACTGGCTGGCCGACCTCCGTCCGGAGGTCGTCGAGCACCGGCCGAACTTCACCGAGAAGCGGCAGGAGCCGTGGGTCCTGCCCGTCACCTTCCCGAACCTGCTCGTCAACGGCTCGAAGGGCATCGGCTGGTCGATGGCCTGCGAGATACCGCCCCACAACCTGGCGGAGGCGTGCGAGGCCGCCGTCCACCTGGCCGAGAACCCGGACGCCACGCTCGAGGAGCTGCTCGAGCGCATGCCCGGGCCCGACTTCCCGACCGGCGGGATCGTCGTCAACCCGGACGCGCTGCACGACGCCTACGCCACGGGCCAGGGCACCTTCCGCCTGCAGGCCCGCTTCCACGTCGAGCAGCTGCCCGGCAACCTCCAGGCCGTGGTGGTGACGGAGCTCCCGTACGGCACGTCGCCCGACCAGATCGTGGCGGAGACGGTCAAGGCGGCCCGCGCCGAGCGCATCGTCGACGTCACGGAGATGCCGAAGAACCTCTCGGACCGTCACGGCCTCCGCGTGCAGATCCGCTGCAAGCGCGGCGGCAACGTGACGAAGCTGATCGCCGACCTGATGCGTCACACGTCCCTGCGGGTCACCGTCGGCATCAACATGACCGTCCTCGTCGACGGCGCGCCGCGCCAGGTCACGCTCCGGGAGGCCCTCGACCGCTTCGTGCTCTTCCGGCTCGAGGTCGTCACCAAGCGCCTGCTGCACGAGCGGGACCTGCTCCTGCGCGACCTGCACCGGCTCGCGGCCCTCCTGGCCGCCCTGGACGCCATCGACCGCGTCGTGGCCATCATCCGCGGGGCCGAGGACGACGACGACGCCCGCGCCAAGCTGATGTCCGAGCTGACCGTCCGGCTGCACGGATCGCGGGCCCGGCAGCCGCTCGACGCCGAGCAGGCGCAGATGATCCTCGACATGCCGCTGAAGCGCCTGAACCGACTGAATCGCCTCCGCCTGGAGGACGAGGCCCGCACGAAGGGTGCGCGGGTCGACGAGATCGGCCGCACGCTCGAGTCGCACGACGCCCTGATGGGGATCGTGGTGGCGGAGCTGCGGGACGCCGCCCGTCGCCACGGACGGCCGCGGCGCTCGCTGCTCGGCGGCGACGCCCGGCCTGCACCGGCCGCCGTGAACGGCACGTCGGCCTCGACCGGGCGCACCGCGGTGCCGATCGTGACGGGCCCGCGGACCGACGTCTGGCTGTTCGCCACGGCCCAGGGCGCGGTCGCGTCGCGCGCGGTGGCCACGAACCTGACCCGCGTGCCGCTGAACGTCGGGACGTCCGACGAGGTGGCCGCCGCCCTGCGGACCGACACCGAGGCCGAGCTCAACGCCTTCACCGACCGCGGCGACGTGTACCGGCTGCGCGCGGCCGACGTGCCGATCGAGTCGCGTATCTCCCGCGGGCTGAAGGCGGTCGCCCTGTCCCGCGGGCACGTGCTCGCGGGCCTCGCCCCGGTCGCCCCGGCGGGCGGCTACCTGCTCCTCGTCACGGCCCGCGGCGAGGTCAAGCGACTGGCGGCCGAGGTGCTGGCCGGGTCGCACCTCGGCGGCTCTCCGGCCATGGACGTGCCCGACGGCGACCGCGTCGTGGCGGTCGTCCCGCACGGCGAGGGCGACGACGTGCTCCTCCACTCGGCGCAGGGCCGCACCCTCCGGATCGCGTCGGACACGCTCCGGCCGGTGAAGAGCGCCGCGGCGGGCGGCGTGGCCGGCATGCGCCTCGACCGGGGGGACGAGATCGTCGCCGCCTCGGCCGTGCCCGCCGAGGCCGCGACGCAGGCGGCGTTGCTCGTCGTCCACGCGGGCGGACTCGGGAAGGTGGTCCCCGTGGCCGAGTACCCGCGCAAGGGCCGCGGGACGGGTGGCGTGCAGAGTGCGTCGACGGACACGCCGCGCCGAGCTCCGGCCGGGCCGGTGGCCGCCGCGACCGTCGTCCCGCCGGAGGGCGAGGCCTACGTCATGACGCGTTCGGGCGGCCTGACCCGGGTCGGCGTCCGCGAGCTCGAGCCGGTCGGGCGCGCCGCCGTGTCCCGGCCGCTCGTCGACACGGTCGTCGGTGACGAGGTCGTGCTCGTCGTCCCGGTCTGAACCCGGAGCCGCCTCACGAGCCCGTGCCGCCGGTCCCCGCCCCGGCGACCGTGCGCGACTCCGACCGCCGGATCCTCGGTCTGGCGGTCCCTGCCCTCGGGGCGCTCGCCGCCGAGCCGCTCTACCTGCTCGTGGACACGGCCGTCGTCGGACGGCTGGGGGCCCACGCCCTGGCCGGCCTGGCCGTGGCCGGAGCCATCCTCGCCTCGACGGTCTGGCTCTTCAACTTCCTGGCCTACGGCACGACCGCCCGCTCGGCACGTCTGTTGGGCGCCGGCCGCCCAGCCGACGCGATCGCCGTCGGGGCGCAGGCGACGTGGCTCGCCCTCGGCATCGGCATCCTCCTCACCCTCCTCCTCGAGCTCCTGGCCGAGCCCCTCGTGCAGCTCGTGGCGGGCGGCGACGACGCGATCCGGGCCAACGCGCTCTCGTGGCTGCGGATCGCAGCGCTCGGCTGCCCCGCCATCCTCGTCTCGCTCGCCGGGCAGGGGTGGATGCGCGGCGTGCAGGACGTCCGGCGGCCGCTCGTCTACCTGATCGCGGCCAACCTGGCCAGTGCCGCCGCCTCTCCGGTGCTCGTCTACGGGCTCGACCTCGGCCTGGACGGATCGGCGATCGCGAACGTCCTGGCCCAGACCCTCGCCGCGGGGCTCTTCCTGCGCCGGCTCGCGCACGAGGGCTCGTTCGGGCGACCGCGAGCGGCGGAGATGGTCGCGCAGGTTCGCGTCGGCCGGGACCTGCTGGTCCGCACGTTGCTGTTCGAGGTCGCCTTCCTGTCGGCCACGGCGGTGGCGTCCCGGTTCGGCGCCGACCGGGCGGCCGCCCATCAGATCGCCCTTCAGCTCTGGTTCTTCGTCGCCCTGGTCCTCGATTCGCTGGCCATCGCCGCGCAGTCGTTGACAGGCGAGGCCCTCGGACGCCGTGAGCCGGTTCGCGCGCGGGCGACGGCCCGCAGGGTGGCCGAGCTCGGCGGGCTTCTCGGGCTCGGCTTCACCGTCGTCCTGCTCGTCGGCCATTCCGTGATCCCACGGCTGTTCACCGACGACCCCGCCGTCCTCGAGCAGGCGAGCGTCGCCTGGCTGTGGTTCGCGCTGATGCAGCCGGCGACGGGCGTGCTGTTCGCCCTCGACGGCATCCTGATCGGCGCGGGCGACGTCGCCTTCCTGCGGAACGTGACCATCGTCGCCGCCGGGCTCGGCTTCCTGCCCATGACGCTGGTCGCGGCGGCCCTCGATCTCGGCCTGGGCGGCATCTGGGCCGGCCTGACCCTGTTCGTCCTGATCCGGCTCTGCGGCGGCGTCGCCAGGATCTACGGAGGTCGCTGGGCGGTGACCGGCGCACCGGGATGATCGCCATTGAGAGACGCTCTGTCATAGGCGGTCGCCTATCGGAGCGGGATCCCCCGCGATGCACGCGACGGGTCACCGTCGGGCATAGTGCAGGCGATGGCACGACCCCCTGAGAGCCGAGGAGCCGACCGATGAGCCGCGACCCGTTCGGCGCCCGCGCCGATCTGCCCGGCGTCGACGGCGTGTCCTACGTCCGGCTCTCGACGCTCGACGAGACCGGCGTGGCCGACACCTCGCGCCTGCCGTACACCGTGCGCGTCCTGCTCGAGATGCTGCTCCGCAACGCCGGGTCGATCCACGTCTCGGAGGACGACGTCCGCGCGCTCGCCGCCTGGCCGGCGCCGGCGCCCGAGGGTGCGGCCGTGCCCTTCCTCCCGGCCCGCGTCATCCTCCAGGACTTCACCGGCGTGCCCGCCGTCGTCGACCTGGCCGCGATGCGGTCGGCCATGCGGCGTGCGGGCGGCGACCCCGCGAAGGTCGACCCGCTCGTCCCGGCCGACCTCGTGATCGACCACTCGGTGCAGGTCGACGCGTACGGCACGCGCTTCGCGTTCGCGCGCAACATCGAGCGCGAGTACGAGCGCAACTTCGAGCGCTACGCGTTGCTGCGCTGGGCGCAGGGCGCCTTCGGCTCCTTCCGCGTCGTCCCGCCCGGCATGGGCATCGTCCACCAGGTCAACCTCGAGCACCTGGGCCGCGTCGTGCAGCTGCGGGACACCGCCGAGGGACGTGTCGCGGTGCCGGACACGCTGGTCGGCACGGACTCGCACACGACGATGATCGACGCGCTCGGCATCCTCGGCTGGGGCGTGGGCGGCATCGAGGCCGAGGCGGTGCTGCTCGGCGAGCCGCTCGTCCTCCCCACGCCGATCGTGGTCGGCGTCGAGTTCCGTGGGGCGCTGCAGGTCGGCGTGACCGCCACCGACCTCGTGCTGACGCTGACCGAGATGCTGCGCGAGCACGGCGTCGTCGGCAAGTTCGTCGAGTTCTGCGGTGCGGGCATCTCCGCGCTGACGATCCCCGACCGCGCCACGCTGTCGAACATGGCGCCCGAGTACGGCGCCACGGCCTCCACGTTCCCGGTCGACGCGGAGACGCTCCACTTCCTGGCCACGACGGGTCGCGGCGACGTCGTCGACCTGGTCGAGCGCTACACCAAGGCGCAGGGGCTCTTCCGGACCGACGACGACGCGACCCCCGAGTTCTCGGAGCTGCTCACCCTCGACCTCGACAGCGTCGAGCCGAGCGTGGCCGGACCGCGGCGCCCGCAGGACCGCGTGCCGCTCGGGCAGGCACCCGGCAGCTTCGCGGCGGCGTACCCGCGCGAGCCCGCCCCCGCGCGCCTGAGCACCGCCGGCCCCTCCCCCCGAGGAGCCGGCGGGCGGCTCAGCTGGCGACGCTGGCGGAGCGCTGGTGGGCGGTGCGGGCGTCCTGCAGCAGCGCGGTCCAGCTCGTGACGTCGGGGCGGCGGCGCAGCAGCGCCCGGCGCTCGCGCTCGGTCATGCCGCCCCAGACGCCGAACTCCACGCGGTTGTCGAGCGCGTCGGACAGGCACTCGGTGCGGACGGGGCAGCCCATGCAGACGGCCTTGGCGCGGTTCTGGGCGGCGCCGGTGACGAACAGCTCGTCCGGGTCGGCGTTGCGGCAGGCCGACTCGGCCCACCAGGCCTCCGGCTCGGAACCGGCGGCGAACAGAGCAATCACGCCACGTCCC
>CADCWC010000359.1 GCA_902806305.1 uncultured Thermoleophilia bacterium
GGAAGGCCGAGGCGGCCAGGGTCACCAGCAGCGTGACGAAGTAGGACGTGCGCTGGAACTCCGTCGTCTGACCCCAGGTCTGTGAGAACGGGACGATCAGCAGGAACGCGAACAGGACCTGCACGCCAGGCAGCGTCACGCGCAGCCCCTCGAGCAGCTCCGACACCTCCCGGTTCAGGCGTTCGCCGAGCTCCTCGTCCGTCTCCTCCCGGCCGTCGATCGTCCGGCGGGCGTAGGGGTCGTCGCTCATCTCCTCGCGCCTACTGTCGCACGAGCGGCTTGTACTTGATGCGGTGCGGTGCAGCCGCCTCGGCTCCGAGCCGGGCCTTCTTGTTCTCCTCGTACTCCTCGTAGGAGCCCTCGAACCAGACCACGCGCGAGTCGCCCTCGAAGGCGAGGATGTGGGTTGCGACCCGGTCGAGGAACCAGCGGTCATGGGTGATGACCACCGCGCAGCCCGCGAAGCTGACCAGGGCGTCCTCGAGCGCGCGCAGCGTGTCGACGTCGAGGTCGTTGGTCGGCTCGTCGAGCAGCAGCAGGTTGCCGCCGCGGCGCAGGAGCTTGGCCAGGTGCAGGCGGTTGCGCTCGCCGCCGGACAGCGACCCGACCTTCTTCTGCTGGTCCGACCCCTTGAAGTTGAACGAGGCGACGTACGCCCGCGAGGCGATCTCCCGCTTGCCGACGATCAGCTTGTCGTGGCCGCCCGAGATCTCCTCCCAGACGGTGCGGTTCGGGTCGAGATCGGCGCGGGCCTGGTCGACGTAGGAGAGCTGCACGGTGTCGCCGAGGCGGATCCTGCCGTCGTCGACCGGCTCCTCGCCCGCGATCATGCGGAAGAGCGTCGTCTTGCCGGCGCCGTTCGCGCCGATGATGCCGACGATGCCGCCGGGCGGCAGGGAGAAGTCGAGGTCGTCGATCAGCAGGCGGTCGCCGAACCCCTTGGACACGTCCTCGGCCCGCACCACGACGTCCCCGAGCCGCGGCCCGGCCGGGATGTGGATCTCGACGGTGTCGAGCTTGACGTCGCCCTCCTCCGAGAGCAGCTTCTCGTACGCCCCGAGGCGCGCCTTCGACTTGGCGTGGCGCGCCTTCGGCGACATGCGCACCCACTCGAGCTCGCGGGCGAGCGTCCGGCGGCGGGCCGACTCGGTGCGCTCCTCGTGGGCCAGCCGGGCCTGCTTCTGCTCGAGCCAGGAGGAGTAGTTGCCCTCGAACGGCAGCCCCCGGCCGCGGTCGAGCTCGAGGATCCAGCCCGCCACGTTGTCCAGGAAGTACCGGTCGTGGGTGACGGCGAGGACGGTGCCGCGGTAGTCGTCCAGGAACTGCTCGAGCCAGCCGACGGACTCGGCGTCGAGGTGGTTCGTCGGCTCGTCCAGCAGGAGCAGGTCGGGCGAGGAGAGGAGCAGCCGGGCGAGCGCCACGCGCCGCTTCTCGCCGCCGGAGAGGTTCGTGACGTCGGCGTCGCCCGGCGGCAGCCGGAGGGCGTCCATGGCCGTGTCGATGGTCCGGTCGAGGTTCCAGGCGTCGGCCCGGTCGATCGCGTCCTGGACACGCCCCTGCTCGTCCAGGAGCGCCGTCATCTCGTCGTCCGTCAGCGGCTCGGCGAAGCGCATCGAGAGCTCGGTGAAGCGGTCGAGCAGGTCGCGCACCGCGCGCACGCCGTCCTCGACGTTGCCGCGCACGTCCTTGGCCGGGTCGAGCTCGGGCTCCTGCGGCAGGTAGCCGACGGTCGCGCCGGGCGCCAGGACCGCCTGCCCGCTCGAGGGCTCCTCGAGCCCGGCCATGATCCGCAGCACGGTCGACTTGCCGGCGCCGTTCGGTCCCAGCACGCCGATCTTGGCGCCGGGGAGGAACGACAGCGTGATGTCCTTGAGGATCTGCCGCTCGGGGCCGTAGAACTTGTTGACCCGGTACATGGTGTAGATGTAGTCAGCCACAGGGCGTCCCAGCGTCCTCGGAGGCCGGCGAGGCCGCGCCCCGGGGTGGGCGGGCCGCACGGGCGTCGGTGTACCGTCCCAGGCTACGGCAGGGGCGCCGTCGGGCAGGCCGATCGAGGGGTCGGGCTCAGCCCGCCGCGGCGAAGCGGCGGATCGTGCCGCCGTGCTCCACGACGTGGACGCGACCCTGCCCGTCGACGCCGAACGACGACACCGAGCCGAGCGAGCCGCCGACCGCCTCGGTCAGGTCCTCGGCCGGCGCGTCGGGCGCGTCCGCGTCGAGGGCGCGCAGGAAGCCGGTGCAGAAGTCGGAGAAGAGGTAGCGCCCGGCCAGCGCGGGCACCGCGGGATCGCGCACGACCACGCCGCCCGTGACCGAGCACGAGCCGTCCGAGTGGTCGTACTCCGCCACCGGCTGGACGAGGCGCGTCGGCTCCTCACGCCCCTCGGTGAAGACCGTCGTCCCCTCGAAGGTGTCCCAGCCGTAGTTCTGGCCCGGTCGGCCGGGTCCGTCGACGCGGTCGATCTCCTCGCGGGAGCCCTGCCCGACGTCGCCGATCCAGAGATCGTCGGTGGCCGGGTCGAAGCTGAAGCGCCATGGGTTGCGCATCCCGAGGGCCCAGACCTCGGGCGCCCCGCCGCCGTCCGAGAACGGGTTGTCGGCGGGAATCCGGTACGGCCGGTCGCCCGCGCGGCCCGCGGTGTCGATGCGCAGCAGCTTGCCGAGCAGCTCCTGCGGATCCTGGGCGCGGTCCTCGGGGTCGCCCGCCGCGCCGCCGTCGCCCATCCCGACCCACAGCATCCCGTCGGGGCCGTAGAGCACATGGCCGCCGTTGTGGTTCGGGTAGGGCTGGTCGATCGCGAGCAGCACCTCGGCCGACGCCGGGTCGGCCACGTCGCCGCCGCCCCGAGCCCGGTAGCGGACGACGCGGGTGTCGCCCTCCTCGTTCGTGTAGTTGACGACGAACCGCCCCGAGCGCACGAAGTCCGGCGCGAGGGCCATGCCGAGCAGGCCGCGCTCGCCGCCGGTCGAGATCTCCGCCGAGAGGTCGAGGAACGGCTCCTCGGCGCGACGCCCGTCGCGCAGGATCCAGATCCGACCGGTCTGCTCGACCACGAACAGCCGTGGGTCGTCGGCCGCCGCGGTGACGAGGACCGGCTGCTCGAACCCCTCGGCGACGGGCACGAGCCGGAACCCGGCCGCGGACGCAGGCGGGTCCGCCTCGGCCGTCGCGGTCGGGCCGGGCTCGCCGGTCGTGGCGGCCGGCGCCTGGGTGGTCCCGCTCGCGGTCGGAGCGGCCGCGGCCGGAGGATCCTCCTCCCGCCCGCAGGCGCCCGTCAGGAGTGCGAGCGCGACCACCGCCAGAGCGGGGACGCGACGGCTCACGTGGCGCGGATCCCCGCCTGGGCGACCGCCTCGCGGAACGGCGCGAGCAGGCCGACGACGAACGGACCGAACTCGCCGTACCGCGCCGACACCTCGTCGAAGCGCATCTCGTAGACGACGTCCTTGATGGCCTTCGGGTCGTCGACGAACAGCGTCACGCCCCACTCCCAGTCCGAGAATCCGGTGGCCGCGGTGATCATCTGCTGCACCCGCCCCGAGAAGGCCCGACCGACCTTGCCGTGGCCGTACATCAGCTCACGGCGCCGGTCGAAGGGCAGGCGGTACCAGTTGTCGTCGCCCGTCCGGCGCTTGGCCATGGGGTAGAAGCAGAGCATCCGTCGGAGCCGGATGTTCCGCGGGTGCAGGCGCGCGTCGCGGCTCGCGGCCACGCGCGCCGAGCCGTCGTCCTCCATGTACTCGCTGGCCTCCGTCAGCGACACGAAGGACAGCTCCGGTCGCTCCTCGAGGCGTGAGCCGAGCGGCGTGGCCAGCAGGTCGCGGTGCAGGCCGTGGAGGCGCACGAGGTCCGGACCGACCAGCATCAGGCCGAGATCGGCCCGCTGCCCGACGACGGCGTAGGGCAGGCACTGGTAGTCCGGCTCCGCCTCGAACGCCTCCACGAGCACGGCCGCCGACTCGACGTCGACCGCCTCCGTGCGCGGACCTCTGACGCTGAAGTGCAGGTGCAGCACGCCCCATCCCTCGGACGGGACGGCGGGTCGGGACGCGGCGTCGGGCTCCATCGCCCGAAGCCTAGCCGCGTCCTCACGGCCGACCCGGGGAGCGAGACGTGAGCGTTCCGTGAAGCCGGACGACCTCGTCCGGCGACCCCTATCCGGGCGGTGGCCACCGGACGTACCATGGCGACCGTGGCGTCCGCACGGCAGCTCCGGATCGCCCTGTCCGTCTCGGTCGTCGCGCTGGGCGCGCTCGTCCCGCTCGCGCCGGCCGACACCGAGGAGCCCCGGCCGACCATCACGGGCCGCGCCGTGGTCGGCGAGACGCTGCGCGCCGAGCGTCCGGGCTCCGCCGCGGACCGCTGGACGTGGTGGCGCTGTGCCGCCGACGACAGCGGCGACGACGATGACGATGACGACGTCGCGGTCGCCGTGACGCTCGACGACGACGAGTGTGACGACATCGACGGTGCCGAGGCGTCGACCTACGTGGTGGCCGCCCGCGACATCGGCTTCCGGCTGCGTGTCTCGGCGGACAAGCGCCGCGGCGGAGACGCCGACGATGACGCGCGTCTATCGAACCCGACGGACGTCGTCCGGGCCGCCGAGCCGGACGCGCGCACGCCGCCGACCCCGCCTCCCGGCTCGCCGCCGCCCCCGG
>CADCWC010000360.1 GCA_902806305.1 uncultured Thermoleophilia bacterium
GCGCGGGCGGACCGCTTCGCGGCCTCGAGCGCGGCTAGCGCCGACTCGTAGAACTGCTCCTCGGCGACCTCTCGCCCGACCTCTCGGCGGGCGACGAGGCCGCCGGCGGCCTCGACCGCGGCCTGGAACATCGTGGCGAACGCAGTCGCCTGCTCACGGTCGAGCCCCTCGGTCCGCAGCTGCGTGACCCAGAACCTGAGCACCGACGCGCGGGTCTGCCGGCGGAAGGACTCGACGTCCTCCTCGATCGACTTCTCGCCCACCAGGCGGTGGAAGAGGAGGCCGCTCCGCTCGACGGCGTCGAAGTACGGGGCGGTGATGGCCCGGAGGCGGTCCTCGAAGGTCCGGGCGCCACGGATCCGGTTGGCGAGGGGCTGGGTGTCGCTCTCGCGCTCGTAGAGCTCGACCAGGAGGGCTGACCGGGTGCCGAAGTACCGGTAGACGAGCGCCTTCGAGACGCCCCCGCGCACTGCGACGCGCTCCATGGTCATCGCCTGCGTGCCCTCGTCGGCGATGACCGTGGCGGCAGCGTCGAGGAGCTGGTCGCGACGGACCTCCGGGCTCAGCCGCGTCCGCCGCTTCGGGTCCGGCATGACCGAAGGGTACTTGCGGCACCCCGTCCACCTCGGGCGAGGGCGTCCCGGCGTTGACATCCGAGCTCGCTAGTAGAATACTCGTCAATAAGGGGGTGGCCGATGGGCACACAGCTGGCGTCATGGCTCGACGAGCACTGGGATCCTGGACTGACGGTGCGGGAGTGGTGGGGCCGGCTGGCCTGCGCCGGGCTCTCGCTCCCGCAGCTGCCGGAGTGCGCCGGCGGTCGGGGCTGGAGCCGCGAGCAGGTGGTCGCCCGTGACGACCTCTTCGCCCGCCGGAACGTGGTGGCGCCGCCGACCGGGCTCGGTGTCCTGATGGGTGCGCCGGTCGTGGCCGGCGCCGGCACCTCGGAGCAGGTCGGCCGCCTCGTGCCGCCGCTGGCCGCCGGCGTCGAGGTGTGGTGCCAGCTGTTCTCGGAGCCCGGTGCGGGGTCCGACCTCGCCGGCGTGTCGACGCGCGCCGAGCGTGACGGTGACGAGTGGGTGGTGACCGGCCAGAAGGTCTGGACGTCGGGCGCCGACGTCGCCGACCGGGGGATGCTCATCGCCCGCACGGACTGGGACGTCCCGAAGCACCGGGGACTCACCTACTTCGTGATCCCGATGGACCAGCCGGGCGTGGAGGTCCGGCCACTCCGCCAGATGAACGGCGAGGCGCACTTCAGCGAGGTGTTCCTCGACGGGGCCCGCGTGCGGGACGCCGACCGCATCGGCGACGTCGGCGGTGGCTGGAGCGTCGCCCTCGCGACGCTCGCCTACGAGCGCGCCGGTCTCAGCGACGAGCGGCATGCCGGGGTCAACGTGCCGGCGGGCGAGCGCAACGGGCTCCTCGACCGGACGTGCGCCCACGTCCTGGCGCACGTCGCCGAACGTCCGGCCGGTTCGCCGGACGACCCGGCATCGGCGGCCGCGCTGATGGCCCTCGCCGAGCGGTGCGGCCGGGCGTCCGATCCCGTGGTCCGCCAACGGCTCGCCGCCGTCTGGAGCCTCGAGGCGATCGCAGAGTGGACGCGCGGCCGGGTGCAGGCCGAGGTGTCGGCCGGCCGGGAGGCGGGACCGGGCGCAGCCACGGGCAAGCTGGCGTGGACGACCCGGCTCGCGCTCGTGCGGGACCTGTGCCTGGAGCTGCTCGGCCCGGCGGGGATGCTCGACGGTCCGAACGCCCCGGACGGCGGGCGCATGCAGCGCCTGGCGCTCTCGATCCCCTCGGCGTCGATCGCCGGTGGCTCCGACGAGATCCAGCGCAACATCATCGGCGAGCGGGTCCTCGGCCTGCCGAAGGACGTGGCCGTCGACCGGGACGTCCCCTTCCGCGAGGTCCGGCGGTGAGCGGCCGGATCGTCGGGGCGTGGCGGACGCCGAGGAACCTGTCGGCCGACGCCGCCGGCAGCATCCACGACGACACGACGGCCGCCGGGCTCGGCTTCCGCGGCGGCACCGTGGCCGGGAACATCCACATGGACCTGCTCCCACCACTGCTGACCTCGGCCTTCGGCCAGACGTGGTTCGAGACCGGGTCGATGTCGCTGTACTTCCAGCGGGCCACGACCGACGCCGAGCCGGTGCAGGCGTGGGTCGATCGTCCCGTCGATGCGGCGCGACAGGTCGCGTGCGGCATCGTCACCGAGGACGGCGGATCCGCCGCCGAGGGGACGGCGTCGGTCGGCCTCGACGGGGAGCCAACGGCGCTGCAGGCGCGGGACATGCGTCCGGTCGACCCCGCCACGTTGCGGATCCTGCGTGACGTGGCGCCGGGGGAGCACCTGCCCGGTGAGCCGGTCGTGGTCGACGGTCCGGGCCAGCGCCAGCGGTTGGCGAACGGGCTCGTCAGCGAGCCGATGGACGTCTACGACGGGAGCTCGCCGTGGGGACCGCCGATCGCCTCGCCGCTGACCGTCGTCGACCTCCTCTACCTGGCCCCGCTGCGCACGGTCCGGGATCGGGTGGGCGAGGTGGTCGGCCTCTTCGGGGCGATCGAGATCCGCTTCCACGGCTCACCGGTCTTCCTCGACCAGCAGTACGAGGTCGACGGCACGGTGGTCGCGCTGAGCGAGACGCCGAAGACGGAGGTGCTCTGGTACGACGCCCGCGCCGTCGACGAGCACGGCACGCTCGTGGCCACCCTCCGGCTGATGAACCGGTTCCTCAAGGCGTCGTCACCGAGGTACGCAGGGGACGACCCCGCGGGCTGAGGTCGTCGCCGCCCCGGGTCAGGTCCGTGTCAGCGGTGCCTCCCCGCCGAGCCGGGCCAGCTTGTGCGGGTTGCGGATGGCGTAGATGCGGGTGATGCGACCGCCCTCGACGGAGACGCCGACGGCGGTGTCGAGCGCACCTGCGATGTCGATGCGACCACCCGGTGAGCCGTTGAGCCAGATCGCCGTCGCCTGGAAGTCGACGGTGCGGGCGGCGAGGAGCAGGAAGCCGGCCACCCGTTCCGCGCCCTCGATCGGGCGACGAGCGGCGGCGACCAGGCCACCACCGTCCGCCACGATCACGACGTCGGGGGCCAGCACGTCGAGCAGGCCCTGGAGGTCGCCGTGCCGGACGGCGGCCAGGAACCGGTCGACGACCTCCCGCTGCTCGTTCGAGCTGACCGGCACCCGGGGGCGCCTCGCCGCCACGTGATCGCGGGCGCGGTGGGCGATCTGGCGGACGGCGGCCGGCGACTTGCCGACCGCCGCCGCGATCTCCTCGTAGGGCGTGTCGAAGACCTCCCGCAGCACGAACACCGCCCGCTCCGACGGACCCAGCGTCTCGAGCACCGTCAGCATCGCGATCGACACGCTCTCGGCCAGCTCCACGTCGGCGGCGACGTCGGGACTCGTCAGGAGCGGCTCGGGCAGCCACGCACCGACGTAGTCCTCCCGCCGTCGTGTCACGGTCCGCAGCCGGTTCAGCGCCTGGCGGGTGACGATGCGCACGAGGTAGGCCCGTGGGTCCCGCACCTCGGCGCGGTCGACGTCGGCCCACCGCAGCCAGGTCTCCTGGACGACGTCCTCGGCGTCAGCGGCCGAGCCGAGCATCTCGTAGGCGACGGTGAAGAGCAGGCTGCGGTGGGTGACGTACGGGTCGTCGGTCATCTCGTCGAGGGGACGGCGAGCGGCTTCAGGTCACAGGCCGCCGAGAACTCCTGCGACTCGATGCCGAGCGCGGTGTTACTGCGGGTGTACAGGTTCGCCAACGCGATGAACGCGGTAAGCTCGACCAGCGCGGGCGCACCGAGCTGGTCGAGCAGCCGGGCCGACAATTCGTCGGTCACCGTGGGCGGGGTCAGCGACATCGCCTCGGCGTACTCCATGACGTCGCGCTCCAGCGGCGTGAAGACGTCAGACTCGCGCCATCGGGGCACCTCGCGGGCCTTGGTCTCGTCGAGTCCCTCGTTGTGTGCCATGAAGTAGCCGAGGTCCAAGCAGAAGCTGCAGCCGACCAGGCTGGCCACCGCCATGTGGGCGAACGACTTCAGGTTCTCGTCACACTGGTCCCACTTCTGTGCCTTGCGACCAAGGCTGAAGGAGAAGTTCAGCACCTTCCGGTTGTGCCACGCCACCTCGACCGGCTCGGGCACGTCGCCGAACATCTTGCGGGACATCCGCTTGACCATCGCGCCGTAGAGGCCGGTCAGTTCGGCCTTCGGGATCCGGGTGTTGCTGGCCATGTCTCCTCCTAGGTTTCTCTTGGCTACGACATGAAGACACCGGCCGAGAATCGGTTGTGACAGCTTCGGCGGATTTTCTTGATGGCAACGACGAGAATCCAGATTTCTAGGGTCATGGACAAAAATCAGTAGAAGCTCCTTATTGCTCTTATATTTTGACAACTTTACGCGCCACGTGATGTTTAAGCTACGAGTTCACCCTTGCGTCAAAGGCATAATCCCAGAAGCAAAGACCTACGGAACACCACCAGATGTGCTCTCAGCCGAACGCAAAGGGGTCTTTAACGGTTTTGCAGTCGTGGACGGGGAAGGCTCTGAGCGTCCGACTCACCCGCGCCGTCGCCGAGGCCCTCAGAAGCCACCTGAAACGCCAGCCAGAGGACATGGAGAGATGGGTTC
>CADCWC010000361.1 GCA_902806305.1 uncultured Thermoleophilia bacterium
CGACCTCGGGCCGAGCGAGGGCGGCGGGGTGAACTTCAACTTCAAGGCCCGTCCGGCGTCGGCCGGCGTCGGGCTCGAGGAGGACGCGGTCCTGACGCTCGCCTCCTTCCGGTCGACGATCCACGCCGCGTACGAGGGCACGGGATCGGTGACGCTGCGCGGGACGGTGCATGACCCGGTCGACGAGATCCCCGTCGTGTCGGTCGTCCGGGCGAGCTTCGTCGAGTGCGACCTCGCCGCGGACTGCCGCTCGGTGGCGCGGGTGCCCGCCGCGGCGTTCCTGCCCTACCACCATGGGCGCCACGACGACTGGAGCGCGCTGAACACCGAACGGGCGGCGCTCGCCGCCGCGCGCTGACGTGGCCGACCTGGCCGCGGTCCTCGTCACGGGCGCGGGGATGACCAAGTTCGCCAAGTCGACGCGGTCGCTGCGCGACCTCGCCGGCGAGGCCGTGCGCGACGCGGTGGCCGACGCCGGTCTCGAGATGGGCGACCTGCAGGCCGCCTACGTCGGCAACGGCGTGGCGGGGCTCGTGACGGGTCAGGAGATGATCCGCGGCCAGGTCATGCTGCGCCCCCTCGGGATCGAGGGGATCCCGATCTTCAACGTCGAGAACGCCTGCGCGTCGGCGTCCAGCGCGCTGCACCTCGGCTGGCAGGCGGTCGCCGCGGGGATGCACGACATCGTCCTCTGCCTCGGGGCCGAGAAGCTCTCCCACGAGGACAAGGCCGTCGGGATGGCGGCGATCGGCACCGCGGTCGACATCGAGGCGCAGGCCGAGATGGCCGAGCGGCTCGGCGGCGGCGGCGCCGACGCCGGGAAGCGCTCGTTCTTCATGGACATCTACGCGGGCATGGCCCGCGCCTACATGGCCCACTCGGGCGCGACGCGGGAGCACTTCGCTGGCGTGGTGGTCAAGAACCAGGGCAACGGGGCGCGCAACCCGCGTGCGCAGTACGGCGCGCAGCTCACCGTCGAGGACGTCCTGACCAGCCGCGAGATCGTCGACCCGCTCACGCTGCTCATGTGCTCGCCGATCTCCGACGGCGCCGCCGCGGTCGTGCTGATGTCCGAGGACGCGGCGCGGCGGGCGGGTGCGCGCGGGCCGCGCATCCGCGCCTCCGTGGTCGTCTCGGGCAACCAGCACGACAAGTCCGACCCCAGCGCCGGCTCGGCCGGCCGCGCCGCAGCGGCGGCCTACGCCCAGGCGGGCCTCGGCCCGGAGGACCTCGACTGCGCCGAGGTGCACGACGCCAGCGCGCCGGCCGAGCTCATCGTCTACGAGCAGCTCGGGCTCGCGCCGCCCGGCGGGGGCCCGGAGCTGCTCGCCTCCGGTCGGACCGAGCTCGGCGGGGACCTGCCCGTGAACACGAGCGGCGGGCTGCTGAGCAAGGGCCACCCGATCGGGGCCACGGGCCTCGCCCAGGTGTGCGAGGCGACGTGGCAGCTGCGCGGCCAGGCCGGTGCCCGACAGGTCGACGGCGCGCGGGTCGCGCTCGCGCAGAACGGCGGCGGATGGCTCGAGGAGGACTCCGCCGCGATGTCCGTGCACATCCTCAGCGCCGACTGAGCCGACGCGCGCGGCCGGCGTCTCAGCCGGCCGTCCGCGACGCGCTGTTGGCCCGCTCGTCGGCCATGGAGGCGCCCGAGAGATAGTGCGACTCGATGTCGTGGAGCTGGCCGCGCGCCTCCGTGGCGGTCAGCGCCATCCGCACCCGGCCCCGCGTCATGACGAGCACCCGGTCGGCGTAGTTGAGGGCCTTGCGCGCGTGCTGCTCCACGACCAGGACGCCGGTCCCGCGCTCGTCGGCCGCGGCCCGGACCGCCTGCAGCAGGCGATCGACGACGAGCGGAGCCAGGCCGAGCGAGAGCTCGTCGGCGAGCAGGAGCCGCGGCCGGCGGCCCAGTGCCCGGGCGAGGGTGAGCATCTGCTGCTCGCCACCGGACAGGAGGCCGCCGCGGACGCCCAGGCGCTTCTCGAGCTCGGGGAACAGCGCGAGCGCGTCGGCCACGTCCACGCCACCGCAGCGCAGGTTGTCGCGCGCCGACAGCCCCTTGAAGACCGATCGCTCCTCGGTGACGTACGCCAGGCCGTTGCGGGCGCGCTTGTGCAGCGGGGCGCGGGTCGTCTCGCCGTCGAACGCCACCTCGCCGGCCAGCGGCGGGAGCTCGCCGCTGAGCGCGAGCATCGTCGTGGTCTTGCCGGCGCCGTTCGGCCCCAGGAGGCAGACGACCTCGCCCGGGCCGACCTCGAGGTCCAGGTCGTGGACGACGGGCTGGCCGGCGTAGCCCGCGCTCAGGCCGCGGGCCTCGAGGATGGCGCTCATGCCCGCTCCTCCGCTCCGCTCGGGGCGCCGGGCGGCGCGCCCGCCACGCCCACGACCTCGTCGTGGTCCTGGCCGAGGTACGCGGCGATGACGCCGGGCTCGCGGCGGACGTCCTCGGGAACCCCTTCCGCGATCCGCCGGCCGAAGTCGAGGACGACGAGCTCGTCGCAGACGGACATGACGAAGTTCATGTCGTGCTCGACCAGGAGGATCGCCATGCCCCAGTCGTCGGCCAGGCGCCGGACCAGCTGGGCGAGCTCCGCGGTCTCGGCGTCGCCGAGTCCCGCCGCCGGCTCGTCGAGCAGCAGCACGCTCGGATGCGTGGCGACCGCGCGGGCGATGGCCAGCAGGCGGCGCTTGCCGTACGGAAGGTCCTGCACCTCGCGGTCCAGGTCCTCCTCGAGGCCGAAGTCACGGATCGCGCTGACCACCTCGGCCCGCAGCGGCGGGTTGACGGGGTGTACGAGGTCGCGCAGGTACGAGCGCCGGTCGCGCGGATCGGACGCGACGCGCAGGTTGTCGAGCACGGAGACGTCCTCGAAGAGCTCGAGGGACTGGAAGGAGCGCCCGACGCCCGCCCGGGCCCGGCGCGCGACCGACCAGGACGTGATGTCCTCACCGTCGAGCAGGAGGGCGCCGCCGGCGGGGGCGGTGAAGCCCGTGACGCCGTCGATGAACGTCGTCTTGCCGGCGCCGTTGGGTCCGATGAGGCCGGTGATCTGCCCGGGGCGTACCGAGAGCGACACGCTGTCGACCGCCGTCACGCCGCCGTACCTGACCGTGAGGTCGCGGACCTCGAGCGTCCGCGGCGGCACCCGTTCGGAGCGGCCCTCCGGAAGCGTGGGCGCCTCGGCCGCCGAGCGGCGCCCCAGGCGCGGCAGGCGGGCACCGAGCTTGCCCTTCACCCAGCGGATCTGGCCGATCGTCTCGCTCACGATGCCGTCCTGGTTGGCGAGGACGAGGAGGATGATCGAGACGCCGCCGATGAGCGAGATGTACTTGCCGACGTCCCCGAAGATGGCATCGAGCACCTCGGCGTTGAACCCGCCCTCGACGAGCGTGGCCCCGACGACCGGGCCGAGCAGGTAGCCCAGGCCGCCGATGAGCGTCAGGCCGACCGTGATGATCGACGTGAAGCTGTTGAACGACGGGTAGTCGAGGCTGAACTGGCGGAACGCGAGCAGGATCCCGCCGAGGGCGGCCAGGGCGGCCGACAGGCCGAACGCGTAGAGCTTGGCCCCGGGGACGCTGATGCCCAGCGCCGCGGCCGCGCGCTCGTTCGTGCGCACGGCGATCAGCCGCCGCCCGACCCGCCCGCGACGCAGGTTCGCCACCATGATCGCGGCGAGCACGAAGCAGGCGACGGCGAAGAGCCCGTAGCGCGTGGGATGCGCGATCGAGCTGATGTTGACGCCGAAGAGGTGCGGCTCGCCGACCTGCGTGCCCGAGACGCCGCCCGTGTAGCTCGTGTTGCGGAAGAGCATGAGCTCGACGGCCGTCCCGAGCCCAAGCGTCACGATCGCGAGATTGATCCCGCGCGTGCGGACCGCGGGCACCGCGAACAGCACGCCGAGCGGGACCGCGGCCGCCACCCCGGCGAGCAGCGCGAGCCAGAACGGCGTGCCCTGCGAGTCGACGAGACGGCCGGCGACGTACGCGCCGAAGCCGGCGAGGGCGAACTGCGCGAGCGAGAGCTGGCCCGCATAGCCCGTGAGCACGACGACGGAGAGCAGGATCACCGCCGTGGCGATGGTGATGGTGATCGCGTCGGTCCACCCCGGGCCGAGCGTCGACAGCAGCAACGCCGCGAGCCCCACGCCGAACGCGATGCCCGGCCAGTTCAGGCGGCCGCTGCCGACGGACGGCAGGCGCTGGAGGAAGAAGTCGCGCAGCGGCAGGGCCTGCCCGCGCACCAGCAGCACGAGGACGATGACCATGAACGGCACCGACTCACCGAAGCCGGGCTGCTTGACGAAGCGATTGAGCTCGGTCTGGGCGATGCCGATCAGCAGGCCGGCGGCGAATGCGATCGGGAACGAGCGGAAGGACGCGACGAGCGCCGCGGCCGTCGCCGCGAGGATCAGGTTCGTCAGCACCGACACCTGGAGCGTGACGATCGGGACGATGAGGATCGCGGCCAGGCCGGCCAGCGCACACCCGAGCGCCCAGTTGAGCGTCGCGATGCGGTCGGGCGACCAGCCCAGCGACGACGCCGCGCGCTCGTTCTCGGCCACCGCGCTCGTGGCGAGGCCAAAGGTGGTGAAGCGGTACAGGACCCACAGCCCCAAGCTCAGCGCGGCGGCGATGCCGAGGAGGATGAG
>CADCWC010000362.1 GCA_902806305.1 uncultured Thermoleophilia bacterium
GGTCGCCGATCTCCCAGCCGCCCTCGGCCGGCACGACCGCGGCGATGTCGGCCAGCCGTCTGCGCCCGTCGCGCGTGCGCTCCTGCTGCACGACGACGTGGACGGCGCTCGCGACCTGCTCCCGGACGGCGGTGTGCGGCAGCTCGACGCCCGCCATCAGGGCCATGGTCTCGAGCCTGCGCAACGCGTCGCGGGGCGTGTTGGCGTGGACGGTGGCGAGCGATCCGTCGTGCCCCGTGTTCATCGCCTGAAGCATGTCGAGCGCCTCGCCGCCGCGGACCTCGCCCACCACGATCCGGTCCGGTCGCATGCGGAGCGCGTTGCGGACCAGGGCCCGGATGTCGACGGCGCCCCGTCCCTCGACGCTCGCCGGGCGTGACTCGAGCCGGACGACGTGCGGGGCGGCCAGCGACAGCTCGGCGGCATCCTCGACCGTGATCACCCGCTCCGCCGGATCGAAGAACGCCGAGAGCGCCCCGAGCGTCGTGGTCTTCCCGGACGACGTCCCGCCCGCGACGAGCACGTTGAGACGGGACGTGACGACGTCGCCGAGCAGGGCCGCGTCGTCGGACGCGACCGTGCCGAGGGCGACCAGGTCGGCCATCCGCAGCGGCCTCGCCCCGAAGCGCCGGACGGTCAGGAGCGGCCCGTCGACCGCGAGCGGGGGCAGGACGGCGTTGACCCGCGAGCCGTCGGGCAGCCGGGCGTCGACGAGCGGCGTGGCGTCGTCGATGCGGCGCCCGCACAGTCCGACGAGCCGGCTGATGGCATGGCGGAGGTCGGCCGCGTCGCGGAAACGCCCGTCCACCCGCTCCAGGCGGCCGGAGACCTCGGCGAAGATCTCGTCGGGCCCGTTGACGACGATCTCGGTCACGCGCCCGTCGGCGAACAGCGGCCCGAGCGGCGCGCCGAGCGGCACGTTCACGGTGTGGCCACCGGTGTGCCTGAGACGAGCTGCTCCAGCCTGCGGCGCATGCCATCCGCGAGGTGGCCCTCGGCGAGGTCCTCGTCATGCGGCACCACGACGGCCGGGCCGAGCGGTCCGGGCACGAGGCGGCCGGCCACGACGTCGCGACGACTGCAGACGTTCCGGCAGAGACGGATGCGCGGGGGCGCGACGCCGATGCGCACGAGGTACTCGTGGTGGCGGAGGGCCGCGCTGGTCCCCACCGTGCCGGGGCGCGTCACCAGCGCGACGACGTCGGCGGCGAGAAGCGCCTCGAGCGCCGGCCCGACGCCACGTCCGGCGTCGACCAGCACGGAGGCGCAGGCCGCGGCGGCCGCCTCGACGAGCTCGCCCGCCACGCCCGTGCGCACGGTCCAGGCGAGCTCAGGCCAGGGCGAGGACGGCACCACCGGTCCGTGCGCGTGCGGCCGAGCCAGCCGCTCGAACGCCCGGCGGCCCGAGTCCTCCCCGGCCAGGCCGGGCGTGCCGTCGCCGTCGACGGCCAGCCGGACCGCCACGACGCCGCCGGCCGGATCGAGATCGAGCACCGCCACGGGACCCTCGAGCACCGCGGCGAGCGCCGTCGTCAGGGTGGTGACGCCCACGCCGCCCGCACCCCCGGTCACGGCCACCACGCGACCTCGCGGGCGCTCGGAGGGCACGCGGACGGGGGCGAAGGAGCGTGCGGCGTCGGCGGCCTGGCCGAGCTGGAACGCTCCGAGCGGCCGGCCGACGATGGCCCGTGCCCCCGCCGCCATGGCCTCCCGCGCGGCCTCGGCGTCCGACGGGTCGTCCACGACGAGGATGCACGGTGCGGCCGCGGCGTGGGCGCGGCACCGATCGCGGCCGGTCAGCGTGTCGTCGCCGGCCACGAGCAGGAGATCGGCTCCGTCACCGCTGCGCCCGGGGAGCAGGTCGAGCGCCGGCAGCGTGCGCAGGACGCCGACGAGCTCGTCGCGGAGCGCGTCGTCGCCACCGAGGAGCGCGAGCCGCGTCACGCCCCCGCCTCCCGTCCGAGCAGCCGGACCTCGCGACCGTCGGCCTGCGCGGCCGCGACGGTCTCGGCCGTACGGACCGGCAGGCGGAGGATCACGGCCCAGCCCTCGCCGCTCTCCGGCCGCGACGGACGCGCCAGGACCTCGACGTCGCGCGCGACGGCCTGCACGCCGACCGCGACCTCACCACGCACGGCGAGCAGCACGTCCACCCGTGACCCGGGGCGCAGGAGGGCCGGCAGCCCCGTCACGTCGTCGACGCGCACGCCCACGGCACGCTCACCCGCGCCCAGTGCCGCGGCGGGCGCGCCGGGACGGCGCAGCACCGTCGGCACCAGCGGCAGTCCCGGCGGCAGGCTCACGATCGCTTCACGGAAGGCGGCATCCTCCACACGCACGAGCGCGCCCTTCGGCACCATCCCCGCCGCCACCCGGACGCTGCGGAGGTCGACGGGGTCGAGGGCCCGACCGGCGGCGACGGCACGGGTCAGGACGAGCACGGTGCCGCCCGGCGAGGTCGCGGGCTCGGCGTCCGAGCCACCGACGAGGCTTGACAGCACCGCGAGGACGAGCAGGACGCCGGCGGCCACGGCCGCCACCCTGCGCCGACGACGGCGGCTCATCGTGACAGCTCTGCGACGGCAGGCGCGGACGGGAGCCACGCGGACGCGACCGTGCCACCACCGTCGCGCGGAAGCAGCTCGAGCCGGCCGCCGTGGGCCTGGACGAGCTCGACGGCGATCGACAGGCCGAGCCCCGTCCCGGACGGACCGTCGCCGTGCTCGAACGGGCGGAGCAGGGTCGGGAGCCGGGTCGGGTCGATGCCCTCGCCGTCGTCGGCCACGACCAGCTCCACGCCACCGTCCGCGCCCGCCCGCGCCCCGAGGACGACGCCGCCACCGTCCGGGGTGTGCCGGACGGCGTTCGTGGCCAGGTTCGTCAGCACCTGCGCGAGGCGCCGTCGGTCGCCGTGCAGGAGGAGGTCGTCGTCCGCCTCGATCGCGACCGTGACGCCGCGAGCCGCGGCCGTCGCATGGATGCGCTCCTCGACCTCCTCGAGCAGGTCGTCGGCATCGATGACCGCCTTCGTCACCCGCAGCGCACCGGCGCCGGCCTGGGAGAGCGTCAGCAGGTCGTCGACGAGAGCGGCCAGCCGGTCGGTCTCCCGGCCGATCGAGTGCAGGCGGCGACGGTCCTCCCCGGTTGCGTGGCGCTCGAGCGTCCACGCGTAGCCGCGGATCACGGTCAGCGGCGTCCGGAGGTCGTGCGAGACCTTGGCCACGAACTCGGACCGCGCCCGCTCGAGCGCCCCGAGCCGTCCGGCCATGCGGTCGACGTCGTGGCCGAGCCCTGCCACCTCGTCGCGTCCCCCGAGCCCCGCCCGCGCGCTGAAGTCGCCGTCGGCCGCCCGGCGGGCCACCGCGGCGACCCGGCCCAGTCGTCGGGTGTACGACGCGCCGGCCCACAGCGCCCAGCCCATCGTCGCGGTCAGCACGAGCACGAGCGACAGGAGCAGGCCGATCCGCTCCTGGCGCTCCACGGCCCCGCCACGGTCGAGTGCGGCGAGCACGAGCCGCCCGTCCCCGGTGCCGGCCACCGCGTACGCGCGCTGCCCGACCAGTTCCGCGCGGCGGTACCGCGCGTCGTCACGGCGCGCCCAGTCGGCCACGGTCGGACGGAAGCCCTCGACCGCGCGCCTCAGATCGGCCTGCGTGCGGTAGACCGCGAGGCCGGCCGGCAGCGTCGCGCCGTCCCGCGCGAGCGTGGCGAGCTGCGCCCGAGCGGCGACCTGTCGGACGAGGTCGTCGCCGATCAGGTCGTTGACCGGCACGACCACGAACGCGCCGAGCGCGGAGCTGAGCGTCACCGACAGGCAGACGATGGCCACGATCAGCCGGTTGGAGAGCGCTCCTGTCACTGGCCGCCGCCACGCAGCGCGTAGCCGACGCCCCAGTGGTTGATGACGAAGCGCTCGGTCGTCGCCGCGCACTCCTCGATGCGGCGTCGCAGCCGCGAGGCGTGCGAGTCGAGCGTGCGGGTCGCGGTCGGGATGCTGTAGCCCCAGACGCGCTCCATGAGCTCGACCTTCGAGTGCACGCGGAAGGGCTCGCGCGCCAGCGCCACGAGCAGGTCGAACTCCTTGGCCGGCAGCTGCAGCGGGGTGCCTCCGACCTGCACGGCGCGGCCGCGCACGTCGATCTCGATCGGCCCGACCACCAGCTGGTCGCTCCGGCGACCGCCCCCCAGCCGTGTGGCCAGGGCGTTGATGCGGCCGAGCAGCTCCGGGTAGTGGAACGGCTTCACGACGTAGTCGTCGGCGCCCCGGTCGAAGCCGCGGACGCGGTCCTGCTCCTCCGCGCGGGCCGTCAGCATGATCACGCCGACCTCGGGGTTCCCGGCCGCGCCACCGCGGATCTGCCTGCACAGCTCGAAGCCCGACCCGTCGGGCAGGCCGACGTCGATGAGCGTCACGTCGGGTCGGATCCGCTCGAGGGCGGCCACGGCCTCCCCCACGCCGCCCACCGTGTGCACGTGGTGGTCGTCCTGGCGGAGGTTGTCCGCCAGGAAGTCGGCGATCGCGGCCTCGTCCTCGACCAGCAGCACTCGTGCGCCCATGCGGCAGCGTCCCTTCACGGTGGGGGAGATAGGTGACGCCGGGGTGGGGAATCCGTCACGAGCCCCACGGACCGACGAGGCCACCGTA
>CADCWC010000363.1:0-404 GCA_902806305.1 uncultured Thermoleophilia bacterium
CGTTCATCCTGCTCGGCACGGAAGACCTCGACGGCGCCGTCGAGCAGGCCGTGGGCGCGCGGTTGGAGAACTCGGGACAGGCCTGCAACGCGGCCAAGCGCTTCATCGTCGTCGACGAGCTCTACGACGAGTTCCTCGAGCGCTTCACCAAGGCGCTGACCGCCGTGCAGCCCGGTGACCCGCACTCGCCCGAGACCACGGTCGGCCCGCTGTCGTCCGCCGGGGCCTCCGAGCGGCTGGAGGATCAGGTCCGCCGCGCGGTCGACCAGGGCGCCAAGCTCGTGGCGGGCGGGACGCGCGAGGGGAACTTCTTCGCGACGACCGTCCTGACCGACGTGGCGCCCGAGAACGACGCCTACCACGAGGAGTTCTTCGGGCCGGTCGCCCAGGTCTACCGCGTGAGC
>CADCWC010000363.1:414-4642 GCA_902806305.1 uncultured Thermoleophilia bacterium
CCAACGACACGCCCTACGGCCTCGGCTCCTACGTCATCACGGACGACGAGGAGCAGGCTCTGCGGGTCGCCGACCAGATCGATGCCGGCATGGTCTTCGTGAACGTCGTGGGCGCCGAGGGCGCCGAGCTGCCCTTCGGCGGCGTCAAGAACTCGGGCTACGGCCGCGAGCTCGGCCGCTACGGCCTGGACGAGTTCGTCAACAAGAAGCTCATCCGCGTCGGCGGCTGAACGTCCGCGGAGCCGGCTCGCCCATTCGGCGAGCCGGCCCGCGGCGAGCGCGCAGCTCGGCCCTCAGCTGTTCTGGCCCCGGCCGGAGACCGCGTCGCGCAGGCGGTCGAAGAGGCTTGCGGCGGGACCGACCGCCAGGCGGACGGTCGCGTCGTTCGGCGTCATGGGGTGGGGGCGGGTCGGCGCGACCTTCTTGACCGCGTCGACGCGGCCCCCGAGCTTCTCGAGCTCCTCCTGGCTGAAGACCTCGCGCATGTGCGTGAACATCACGCCCTCCTCCTCCGCGACGTGCCCGCGGATCTCGCGCATGAGCGTCTCGAGCTCCTGGTCGAAGGAGGGATCCTCCGGATCCAGGCGCTCGAGCTGCTTCATCGTCTTCTCCGCCTCGGCGTGCTCGCGCTTGGCCCGCTCGGCCTCCTCGTCGCTGACCTTCTCCTTGACCGCGGGATAGACCTGCGTCTCCTCCGCGACCGCGTGGCGGACGAGCTCGATCGTCACGTTGTCGACGAGGTCCTTGCGCCGCGCGCGGTCCTCCTCGCTCGTCCGTCCGCGCAGGTCCTCGAGCTCGCGGAACATCGCCTCGACCTCGCGATGGTCCTGGCTCAGGATCTCGATCACGTCCCGCTGCTGGTCGGCCATGGTGGCTCCTCGCGTCGTCGCCGGACACCGGATCGCACCACCACGGCCGACCCCCGGCAAGGCCGGGCGTTGGTTCCCTCCCGCCGCTACGCGATCGCGCGCTCGGGCTCCGCGGCCTCGGCGGCCGGGACGGCGGCCGGCTGGGACCGCAGGCCCGCGGCCGCGAGCGCCAGCGCGGCGAGCAGCAGCCCGGCGCCGATGGTGAACGCCAGCGCGTAGCCGTCCGTCAGGGCGGACGCGGCCTGCTCGCCGCGGCCGAGGAGGCTCTCGGTCCGGGTGGTCGACAGGGTCGCGAGCACAGCCAGCCCGAGGGCCCCGCCGACCTGCTGGGTCGTGTTGACCAGGCCGGACGCCAGGCCGGAGTCCTCCGGTGTGGCGCCCGACATGGCCAGCGTCATGAGCGACGGGAAGGACAGGCCGGCGCCCAGGCCGAGCAGGAGCATCGCCGGGAACAGGTCCACGGCGTAGCTCGCGTCGAGCGGCAGGCGCTGGAAGTAGGCCAGCCCCGCCGCCATGAGCGCGAGCCCGGGCAGCAGCGTCGCCTTCCCGCCGTAGCGGACGATGAGCCGCGGCGCGGTGCCCGCGGACAGGATCCCGATGCTCAGCGCGACGGGCAGGAACGCGAGGCCCACCTCGATGGCGTCGTAGCCCAGGACCCGCTGCAGGTACAGCGCGCCGAGGAAGAACATCCCGAACATCCCGGCGACCATCAGGACCTGGACGGCGTTGGCGACGGAGACGGTCCGCGAGCGGAAGATGCGCAGCGGCACGAGCGGGTTCGCCGCGGTCGCCTCGCGGGCGACGAAGGCGCCCAGGAGGGCGAACGAGAGCGCGCCGAGGCCCAGCGTGCTCGCCGACCCCCAGCCCTCCTCCGCGGCGCGGACGATGGTGTAGACGGCGAGCATGAGCGCGCTCGTGACGAGCACCGCGCCGGGGAGGTCGGCGCCGCGGCGCAGGCCGATGCCCGTGTCCGCTGCGAGCAG
Organism: uncultured Thermoleophilia bacterium; assembly: GCA_902806305.1. Taxonomy (GTDB): domain Bacteria; phylum Actinomycetota; class Thermoleophilia; order Gaiellales; family F1-60-MAGs149; genus CADCWC01. Next base: position 2,267 of record CADCWC010000363.1, read on the forward strand.
GCGACGCGCCAGCACGGCGGTGCCCACGCCGATCGGGAGGTTGACGAAGAAGATCCAGTGCCAGTTGATGGCCTCGGTCAGCGCGCCGCCGGCCAGCAGGCCGATCGAGGCCCCGGCCGCCGCGACGAAGCTGAAGACGCCGATGGCCTTCGCCTGCTCGGCCGGCTCGGGGAACATCGTCACGATCATCCCGAGGATCACCGCGGACGTCATCGCACCGCCGATGCCCTGCAGGAAGCGGGCGCCGATGAGCATCTCCTGGGTCTGGGCCGCGCCGCAGAGCAGGGACGCGGCCGTGAAGACGGTGAGGCCGGCGAGGAACATGCGGCGGCGCCCGACGAGGTCGCCGAGCCGGCCGGCGAGCAGGAGCAGGCCGCCGAAGGCGATCAGGTAGGCGTTGACCACCCAGGCCAGGCTGGACTGCGCGAAGCCCAGATCGTCCTGGATGGAGGGCAGCGCCACGTTCACGATCGTGGTGTCGAGGATGATCATCAGCATCCCGACGCACAGGACGACGAGGGCGAGCCAGCGCTCGCGGTCGCGAGCGGCGGATGGCGGAGAAGCAGTCATGAAGCGACCGTAGCAGATCGTCCGACAACGGACGATCTCTTATGGACCTAGTGTGCGTCAGCCGCGCGGCGCCCGGCGCCGGACGGGCTGGCTGCAGCGCACGGGCTCCGCAAGGCGCTCGGCGACGAGCCGGCGCAGCGCGTCGACGAAGAGCGCCCGCTGGTCCGGCGGCAGCGCCTGCAGGACGTCGTCGCGGACCTCGTCGGCGACGGCCCGGGCGTCGCGGGCGGCGCGCTCGCCGGCCTCGGTGACCGCGATGATCCGCGCCCGGCGATCGGAGGGCGACGGCCGGCGCTCGGCCAGGCCGGCGTCCTGCAGCTCGTCGAGCGTGGCGACCATGGTCGTCTTGTCCAGGCCGACCATCCGCGCCAGCTCGATCTGGGTGTGCTCGCCGGTCATCGCGGCACCGAGGACGGACTGCGCGCGCGGCGAGATCCCGAGCTGCTCGAGCGCGGCGGTCAGCTCCGTGGTCAGCACGTGGCTCGCGCGCGACAGCAGCCAGCACAGGTCCCCGGTGCAGGGCGCGGGGTCCGCGGCGGCCGGCGACGGCGCTGGGGTGGCCATGTCCTCGATGGTAGCCGTGCTGACGTCCCGGAGCGGATGATCCGCGCCCAGACGACCGCGACCGGAGCACCGGCCGGTCCGGGACCGCGTGGCTCGCCCTCAGCTCCCGCGCCGGTAGAGGCGGGAGGTGAGCGGCGCGAAGACGGCGGTGAGGCCCGCGGTGACGGCCAGGACGATGGCGATCTCGCCGGTGTCGGGATCGCCGGCCATGAGTCCGCGGGTGGCGGTGACCAGGTGGGAGATGGGGTTGAGGTCGACGAAGGCCTCGAGCGCGCTGGGCAGGGTGTTCGGGTCGACGAACACGTTGGACAGGAAGATCAGGGGGAACAGGGCCATGAATCCCGTGTTCATGACCGCGCTCGGCGAGCGGAGCAGCAACCCGAGGGTGGTGAACACCCAGGCCAGGCCGCACGAGAACACGATCACGAGGGCCATCGCGGCGAGGGTCCCGGGGGCCCCGCCCTCCGGGCGGAAGCCGAGCGCGAGGCCGAGAAGGACGACGACCGTCCCCGCGATCGCGTAGCGCACCGCGTCCCCGAGGACGGCGCCGACCAGCGGCGCCGGGCGCCAGATGGCCAGCGACCGGAAGCGGTCGACCACGCCCTTGGTCATGTCGGTGTTGAGCGTCACGCCGGAGTAGACCGAGGTGAACAGCACGGACTGCACGAGGATGCCGGGCAGCAGGAACTGCAGGTACTCGCTGGTGGAGCCCGCCAGGGCCCCGCCGAAGAGGTAGGTGAACATGAGCAGGAACAGCACGGGCGTGATCGTCACGTCGACGAGCTGCTCGGGCACGTGCTTGATCTTGAGCATGCCGCGCCAGCCGAAGGTGAGGCAGGCCGAGAGCGGCCCGGGCCGCGGCGGCCGCTCGCCGGAGGCGAGCGCGGCCTGCAGCCGGCCGGCCGGGGTCCTCGTCGTGCTCATGGGCGCACCTCCGTCGCCTCGGGGGACTTCGAGTCGGTCGGCTCCGGCTCCGCCGGGCGGCCGGTCAGGGCGAGGAAGACCTCGTCGAGGCTCGGCTGGCCGAGCGAGAAGTTCGCCACCCCGAACCCGGCCCGGGCCAGTGCACCGACCGCGTCGGCGGCGCGTTCGGCGTCGGCCACCGGCGCCGAGAGGGCGGCCGGGTCGGCGTCGGCGTGCACGGGCGCCCCGAGCTCGGCCGCCAGCAGGCGCTGGGCGCCCTCCCGGTCGTCGGGATCCAGGAGCCGGACCTGGAGGGCGCCGCCGCCGACCGACGCCTTT
>CADCWC010000364.1 GCA_902806305.1 uncultured Thermoleophilia bacterium
CGGAGCAGGGCCGTCAGGAGCAGGGCGCCGAACAGCGGCAGGACGAGGAATTTGAGCCGGACGAGGATCGTCACGATCACGGCCGTGGCCGCCACCACGACCAGGATCCGCCAGGACCACGCCGCGGCGTCGTCGAGGGCCCGCGGCACGCGACGCCCTTCCACGGACGACCACTCTCCGCGCGGCGGGGGCGTCGGGGGTGCCGGCTCGCGCGGGGCGACGGGGACGGGGGCGCGGTCGGACGGCAACGGGAAACCTCAGGGCGGGCAGGGGACGACGGAGGCACGGGCATACCCCCATCGGCCGTCCCGGACACGGGCGAGCCGGCCCCGAGCCGACTCAGCCCTCGAGCGGCCCGGGCAGGTCGCCGGAGGCCTCGAGCGACAGGAGCGCCGGCGAGGCCGTCCGCGAGGGCGCCGACGCTTCTCGCCGTGCCCCGTCAGTCGGGGGCCCGCGGAGTTCGACGGGGAGCGCCAGGGCGTGCCGGCCGGCGCGCGCGTGAGCCGCCGGTCCGCCGCGGACCGGCGTCGTACAGGCCCGGGCCCTCGGGTCGCCGCTCGCCGGCCGGACGTGCTGCACCGTGCCGCACGGACGGCTCTTGTCCCCGGTCGCGCGCGACCACATGCCCCGGTCGCCGAACGTCCACCTCCTGTCCAGAGGTGGGCGACGGCGCGTGGCGCGGACGAGGACCCGCCTCGCACCTAGAATCCGCGCCGCATGGACGGCACCTCGACGATCGGCCTGATCGGATCGGGCAGCATGGCGCGGGCCATGGTCGAGGGCTGGGTCCGGGCCGACCCGGGCCGGGCGTCGCGCATCCTCGCCACCGACCGCGGCTCGGGGCGCGCGGCCGAGCTCGCCCGGTCCCGCGGGGTCGAGCACGTCACGTCGAACGCGGAGCTCGTGGCACGCGCCGACACGGTGCTGATCTGCGTCAAGCCGATCGACGTGGAGCGCGTCCTGCGCGACATCGGCAGCCGCGTCGGACCGGACAAGGCGGTCGCCTCCGTCGCGGCCGGGGTGGCCACCGTGACGATCGAGTCGATCCTCGACGGCGACGTCCCCGTCTTCCGTCTGATGCCGAACGTGGCCGTGCAGGTCGGTCTCGGGACGATCGCCTACGCGCCCGGTCGCTTCACGCACACGACGGCCGAGGACCGCATCCTCGACTGGATGCGCCCGCTCGGCGCCGTCGTCGGCCTCGAGGAGCGGCAGTTCGACGCGGCCACGGCCCTGTCGGGCTCGGGGCCGGCCTTCATCGCGCTGCTCGTCGAGGCCTTCGAGGACTCGGGCATCGTCGCCGGGCTCTCCCACGCGAAGGCGCGGGAGCTGATCCTGACCACGATGACCGGTACGGCGGCGCTCCTGCAGGAGCAGGACATGGCCTGCTCGACGCTCCGCCGGATGGTCACGTCGCCGGGCGGCACGGCGGCGGCCGGACTGGCCACGCTCGAGCGGGCGGGCGTCCGCGGCGCGATCATCGACGGCGTGCTGGCCGCCATGCGGCGCGCGGGCGAACTCGGGTGAGCGAGCCCATGCCTCCCGTCGGACCGGTGCACTAGGCTACGGGCGTGGACGGGCTCGCGAACTTCATCGAATCACTGGCGCTGATCTATCTCCTGATGATCCTCGCCTACGTCGTGATGTCGATGCTGCCGCTGCCCTACAACGTCTGGGTGGGCCGGATCCGGCAGTTCCTCGACCAGACCGTGTCGCCGTACCTCAACGTCTTCCGGCGGTTCATCCCGCCGATCGGCATGTTCGACCTCTCGCCGATCGTGGCGATCTTCGTGCTCCAGATCGTCTCGCGGATCGTCGTCGGCGTGCTGCGCGGCTGACGTCCCCCGGATGACCGCCGTGACGCCCGCCGTCGCGGCCCGGCTGGTGGAGGAGCGGCTCGGGCGTCGCGTCCGCGAGGCGGTCCGGTTCCCGACCGGGCTCGCGAACGCCGTCTACGACGTGCGGCTCGCCGACGGCACGGCCGTGGTGCTCCGGTGCAGCCGAGACCCGCACGTCGTGCGGTCGGCCGTCCGCTGGAGCACCCGTCTCCGGCCGCTCGGCGTGCCGCTGCCCGCGCTCCTCGACCATGGCCTCGAGCCGCCGTACGTGCTGCTCGAGCGCCTCCCGGGCAGCGACCTCGGTACCGTCCACGACGCGCTCGGGCCGACGGACCTGCGGCGGATCGCCGCGAGCGTCGCGGACGCCCAACGTCGCGTGGCCGAGCTCCGAGCCTTTCCCGGCTACGGCCACGTCGCGCGGCCCGAGGACCCGGGCCTCCCGTCCTGGCGGGCCGTGCTCGAGGCGAACGTCCGGCGCAGCGCCGAGCGCGGCCGGGCGAACGGCACCGTCGAGCCCGCGGACGTGGCGCGGGTCGAGCTGCTCCTCGACCGGCTCGGCCGGCAGCTCGACCGCGTCCCGCCGACGCCGTTCCTGGACGACGCCACGACCAAGAACGTGATCGTGGCCCAGGGGCGCGTCAGCGGCATCGTGGACGTCGACCAGGTCTGCGCCGGTGACCCGCGGCTCGTCGTCGCCCTGACGGCCGTCTCCCTGGCCGCGGCGGGTCGTCCGTCGCTCTATGCCGACCTGCTGCTCGAGGCCATGGGCGGCCGCCGCGACGCGCTGCTCGACCTGTACGAGGCCGTGTTCTGCCTCGACCTCCTGAGCGAGATGGGTGTCCGCTTCAACCGGCGCGAGCCCGTGCCGGTCGACGCCGTCCGACAGCGTCGGCTCGGGGCCCTGCTCGCCGCCCGTCTCGACCGCGGGGCGTGATGCTGCCCTACGCTTCCGAGGATGGACCGCGTGGCGCTCGAGATCATCGGTCGTCGCCCGCGGCCCGTGGCCGGGAGGCCGCGCGCGTGGGCCTGACCACGCGGGACGGGACGCGGAGCCGGACGGGCCACTACGAGGTGCCCGGTGATCCCGAACCCCCGGTCCGCGCGCGCGCCGGAGCCCTCGGCTGGACCGGGCTCGTCGCCGTGGCCGCCGCCGCCGTCACCGCCGACCAGATCACGAAGTCGATCGCCACGCGCACCCTCGAGCTGAACGAGTCGCGCGAGCTGCTGCCCCTGCTCTCGCTGACCCGCATCCACAACACCGGCATCGCCTTCGGCCGCTTCGCCGGCCAGCAGGGGATCATCACGTTCCTGACCGCGGTCGCGATCATCTGGATGACGGTGTTCTTCCTCCGCACGGGCGGCCGGCACGCGTACTTCCCGGTCGCGCTCGGCCTGCTCATCGGCGGCGCGTCCTCGAACCTCTTCGACCGCCTGCGCGCGGGCTTCGTGACCGACTTCATCCACGTCCACCACTGGCCGATCTTCAACCTCGCCGACATCTTCATCTGCTCGGGCGTCGTGCTGCTGATGCTCGGCCTCGCCGCACACGACCGCGCCTCGCCGCGGTGACGGACCGGTTGCGCGTCGAGGTGCCCGCGCCCCTGACCGGCGCCCGCCTCGACCGCTTCCTGGCCGGGCTCGACGAGGTCGGATCGCGTGGCGCGGCCGAGCGGCTCGTCGAGGAGGGCCGCGTGCTCGTCGACGGGGCGACCCGGCACAAGTCGTTCCGGGTGCTGCCGGGCATGTCCGTGGAGGTCGACGTGCCGCCGGCCGTGCTCCGCCCGCTCGAGCACGACGCCGCCGTGCCCTACCGCGTGGCGTACGAGGACGAGGCGCTGGTCGTGGTGGACAAGCCCGCGGGCGTCGTCGTCCACCCGGCGCCCGGCTCGATGGACGGCACGCTCGTCCAGGCGCTGCACGGGCGGGGTCTCGCGGGCGGGGAGGACCCGCTCCGGCCCGGCGTCGTGCACCGGCTCGACAAGGACACCTCGGGGCTCCTCGTCCTGGCCAAGGGCGAGGACGTCCGCGCGGCGCTCGCGCAGGCGTTGCGGGAGCGCCGCGTGGAGCGGACCTACCGGGCGCTCGTGCACGGGCGGCCCGCCGCGCGGGCCGGCCGCATCGAGGCCCCGATCGGTCGGGACCAGGGCCGGCTGACGCGTCAGGCCGTGGACGGGGTCGGCGCGCGCGAGGCGGTCACGCACTTCCGCCTCGTCGAGGCCCTGCGGCGGTTCACCCTGCTCGAGGTCCACCTCGAGACCGGCCGGACGCACCAGATCCGTGTCCACCTCCAGGCCGTCGGTCACCCCGTCGTCGGCGACCCGGTCTACGGGGCCGCGAGTGCCCCGGCGCTCGGCCTCGACCGCCAGTTCCTGCACGCCGTCCGGCTGGCGTTCACGCACCCCCGGAGCGGGGACCCGCTCGCGTTCGAGAGTCCGCTCCCGCCCGACCTCGAGGCCGCGCTCGAGGCGGCGCGCGTCGAGGGCTGACCTCCCCCGACCCGGCCGACCGAGACCCGCGATGGGCCGCCGGACCCATTGCCGCCGCCGCGGGCGCCGCCGTACAGTGGCGACGTCCGATCCACCGAGAGCGGGGTGACGCGCGACGACGAGGGGCCCACGGATGTGCCGGCCGGCCTCGTCGCCGAGCCCGCCGTCGCCCTCGTCGCCGCCGCCGCCTCGGGCCCGGTACGATACTCGCCGTCCCCTCGGTCGGAGGTCGGCGGTTTTGGGAGGTCGAGGATCGGGTCGGCACGCGCGGCGCGCGCTGCTCGTGGCCGTCGCCACGGCGCTCGGCACGGC
>CADCWC010000365.1 GCA_902806305.1 uncultured Thermoleophilia bacterium
CCGAACCCGTCGGCCACCAGGTCGTAGGCCCGCCGCTCGGTCCGCGTCTCGGGCAGGGTGCCCTCGTCCGGGAAGCCCAGCTGGAGGTCGAGCACCGGCGCGGTCAGCGCCAGGAGCAGGATCGTGACGCCGACGACCGAGGCCCACGCGTTCCTCGACACGGCCTGGCCCCACCGCGTCCAGCGCAAGCTCACCGTGGCGCGCGCGGCGGTCCGGCGGCGCCCCCGCCTGCGGAGGCCGTTGATCCGGGGCCCGGCGAGACCGAGCAGCGCGGGAAGCAGGGTGACCGAGGCGGCCACCACGATCAGGACCATCACCGCGATGGCCACGCCGGCCGCGGTGAGGAACGGAATGCCGGCGACGGCGAGGCCGAGGATCGCGATGACGACGGTGCCACCGGCGAAGATCACCGCCTGGCCGGCGGTGGCGACCGCGCGACCCGCCGATTCCTCGACGCTCATCCCCAGGCCCAGGTGCTCGCGGTGCCGGGTGACGATGAACAGCGCGTAGTCGATCCCGACACCGAGGCCGATCATGCTGCCCAGCTGCGGCACCCAGCTGGGCACCGCGATCAGGTAGGTGAGCAGCGACATCGAGCTGATGCCGAGGGCGAGACCGAAGACGGCCATCCCGATCGGCAGGCCCATGGCGATGAGCGATCCGAACGCGACGAGCAGGATGACGACCGCCGCGACCAGCCCGATCAGCTCGCCGGGCCCCATCTCCGGCTCCTCGAAGGCGAAGAACAGATCGCCGCCCATCTCGATCCGGAGCGGCGAGCCCGCCGCGGCGGCCTCGCTGCCGAACGACTTCAGGGCTTCGAGGTCACTCGCTTCGAGCTCCTCGATCACCGGATACCGCAGGCGGACGAGCGCGACGCGACCGTCGGGCGAGAGCGTGGTGTCGCTCGCGCCCGCGCCGATCACGCTGGGCAGGGAGGCGGCTTCGGCCCGGAGCTCGGACAACGCGGCTCGCGCCTCCGCCGAGTCGCGGAAGGTGGCGGCGCCGTCGCGCGGCGTCAGGACGAGCTGCGCGGTCAGCCCGGCTCGCCCAGAACCGGCCCCGCTGAGGACCTCGCCGGCCCGCTGGGAGTCGAGTCCCGGGACCTCGACCGAGTCCTCGAGCTCCCGTCCGAAGGCCCCCGACGCGGCGATGACGAGCGCGGCGACGCAGAGCCAGGCTCCGATGACCCTCCAGGGTCGACGGGCGGCGAAGCGACCCAGGCGGTACAGGGCGTGCGACATCGTGTGCCTCCGGCTCAAGCGTTGCGATTGGACCGCTGTGGAGTGGCCACGGCGTGCTATCGAGCCTGACGACGACAGGCGCCCGGCACATCGGCACAACGGTCACTTCTGCAGTGGCCGTCCGGCCGATCGAAAGGTCGTCCTTCCGGCCGATGGCGCGACGCGCTCGAGCGCTTTACGGTGGAGCTCGTGAAGGGAAGCCCCATCGGCTCGCTCTGGGCCGAACCGCGGGTTCCGGACCCGCCCCGGCGGGTGTGGCGCGACTGGGCGCTCGTCGGCGTCCTGGTGCCGGCGGCCGTCCTCGAGAGCATCTTGCGCGAGGACGTGACGTGGCGGCCGGTCGCGCTGGTGATCACCGTTGCGGCGATCGTCCTGCTGCTGTGGCGCCGGACGAGCCCGTTGCCCGTCGTCGCCGGCGCCTTCGGCGTCATGGGGGCCGGCGCGATGGCGTGGCTCCTCGGCGCCGGCGAGCCGGTCGGGCTCTACTCCGCCGCGTCGGTGCTGCTCGTCCCGTACTCGCTGCTCCGATGGGCGGCGGGGCGCGAGGCCGTGATCGGGCTGGCGATCATCGTCGTCGTCGGCGCGGTGTGCATCGCCGCCGACTTCACCGGCTTCGTCGACGCGGTCGGCGGCATGGTGGTCCTGCTGTTCCCGGCGGTGCTCGGGGCCTCGGTCCGCTACCGCACCGGCTCGCGCCTGCGCGAGCTCGACCAGGTCAGGCTCCGCGAGCGCGAGGAGCTGGCCCGCGGCCTGCACGACACCGTCGCCCACCACGTCTCGGCCATCGCCATCCAGGCCCAGGCCGGGCGCACCCTTGCCGCATCCCGGCCGGCCGCCGCCGTCGATGCGCTCGCGGTCATCGAGGAGGCCGCCTCCCGCACGCTCACCGAGATGCGCAGCATGGTGGGAGCGCTCCGCCGCCCGGGCGAGGCACCCGACCTCCTTCCCCAGCGGGGTCTGGCCGACATCGAGCGGCTCGCCCTGCTCGCCGGAGAGGGGCCGCGGGTCGACGTCGAGCTCTCCGGTGACCTCGACGACCTTCGGCCCGCGGTCGAAGCCGCGATCTACCGCCTCGTCCAGGAGTCGATCACCAACGCCGTGCGGCACGCGCGCACCGCCACGCGCATCGCCGTCTCGGTCGCCGGCGAGAACGGCTGCGTGCGCGTCACCGTTCGCGACGATGGAGCCGCCGTCGCCTTCGGCGGCGCCGGCTCGGCGCAGGGATACGGGCTCGTGGGCATGACGGAGCGAGCCGCGCTCCTCGGCGGCGCGCTCGAGGCGGGGCCGGACCCGGCCGGCGGCTGGGCGGTCCGCGCGGTCCTGCCGCGGAACGGCACGGCCGCATGACCGTTCGCGTCATCGTGGCCGACGATCAGGATCTCGTCCGCACCGGCCTCCAGATGATCCTCGACGCCCAGCCCGGCATCGAGGTGATCGGCGTGGCGGCGGACGGCCACGAGGCGGTCGCCCTCACGCGCGCGCTGCGCCCCGACGTCTGCCTGTTCGACATCCGGATGCCGGGCATGGACGGCATCGAAGCCACTCGGCAACTCGCCGGCCCCGGCGTCGACGACCCCGTCGCCGTCGTCGTCATCACCACGTTCGACCTCGACGAGCACGTGCACGCCGCCCTGCGCGCAGGCGCCCGGGGCTTCCTGCTCAAGGACGCCGGACCCGAGCTGCTGGTCCAGGCGATCCGCTCCGCCGCCGACGGCGACGCGCTCATCGCCCCGAGCGTCACCGTGCGGCTGCTCGCCGCGTTCTCCGACAAGCTCGCCGAGGCGCCACCGGCGCAGCCCCGGGAGCCCCTGACGGCTCGCGAGGAGGAGGTCCTGGTCACCGTGGCGCGCGGCCGCACGAACGCCGAGATCGCCGACGAGCTCCACGTCAGCCTCAGCACCGCCAAGACCCACCTCGCCAGCCTGATGGCCAAGCTCGGCGCACGGAACCGCGTCGAGATCGCCATGTGGGCGTACGAGACGGACCGGATCAGAAGCTGAGCATCGCGTCTCAAAGCGTCTCGGCTACGCCGAGAGCTAACCCGTACCAGACGACGTGCATGACGAAGGCACCACCAAACAGGGTCCAGGAGCGCGCAGCGAACCCCCGAGCCGCCACCACCCGCCCCGCGAGGGTCAGTCCAACAGCGCCCGCCGCAAGAGCCAGGACTATCGCCTTGACCGAGCTGGGAAGCGATGACTCCTCGCCGGTCAGGTAGCCCGCGAAGAGAAACGCGGAGTACCCGAGAGCGAAAGCAGCAAGCCGGCCATGACCGTCGGCGATCGCATGACCAAGCGACTCCGCCGACCAGGATCAGAGCAGCTGCGGGGCCGATCCATGCGCTGATCGGAGGTCGTCTAGAAGCTCCGAGACGTCGATGACGCAAACCGTACATCGGAACTCGCTTCCGCTCTGCACCCGGGAGGACGAGCCCGCTTCCGCCTCCAGCCGGCGACTCGGCGTCGCCGTTCGGTCTCAGTCCTATGGCTGACCGACTGGGGTCGCGCTCACTTCTTTGAGTCGCAACCCCGTGGGCAGAGCGATACGTGCCGTTGCCTTGCTGCGTGCGTGCTCCTCCGTGGCTGCACAGACCGCCAGGTGGAGGCGGGAGGCGTCGCGGCCGTAGCTCGCAGCGTGCGCGCATGACAACGACGAGGCGGTGCGCAACGCGATGCAGCACGCCGGCTCAGCGGTTGTCTTCAGCGGCACGACGGTGGCGATCTCGCTGATGGCCCTGGTCGCCCTGCCCGTGCCGGTCCTGCGCAGCATCGGTATCGCCGGTCCGATGATCGCGCTCGTCAGCGTCGCCGTCGCGATCACACTGCTCCAGCTCGGCAGCCCGCAGGCGGACTCGCTCGCGCAGGGAGGGCCTGCCCGAGCCGGCCTCGAGCAGCTCAAGGACTCCGATATCGGCACCGGTCCGCTGTCGCCCTTCGAGGCGCTCATTGACGGGCCGGACTCCACCCTGGTCGCCGGCGAGCTCGGCCGCGTCGAGGGCGTCCGCAGCGCCGTGGCCGTCGACGAGCGCCTCGTCACCGTCATCCCTGCCGGAGACGGCAACTCCGCCGCCGGCAGGGAGCCGCTCGAGTGATCGCCACCCTGACGTTCATCCTGCTCGCCCGCGCCTTCCGGTCGCTCATCCTGCCGCTGAAGGCCGTCCTGCTCAACCTGCTGTCGGTCGCCGCGGCATGGGGCCTGCCGGTGCTGGTCTTCCAGCACGGCTGGGGGTCCGAGCAGATCTGGGGCATCGAGGCGACACAGGCGATCAACGTCGAGATGCCCGTCGTCCTGTTCGCCTTCCTGTTCGGCGTCTCGATGGACTACCAGGTGTTCATCAACAGCCGGATGCGGGAGGCCTACGACCGCACCGGCG
>CADCWC010000366.1 GCA_902806305.1 uncultured Thermoleophilia bacterium
GCGCCAGGGAGGAGCCGAGCGAGAGGACCGCGAGGCCGGTCAGGCCGTGCCCGATATTGCAGCCGTGCGCGACGGTGCCGCCGACGCCCATCAGCAGACCGCCCAGGAGCGCCCGGCCGGCTCGCGCGGCGTCGGGGCGACGAAGCGGGCCGCGCAGCACGACCGCCGATCCGACCAGCACGCCGAGGGCCACGAACGGCACCGGCGAGAGCAGTCCGGCGTCGCCCTCGGTGACCGCGTCGCGGACGTTGGCGGCACCGCCCACGAAGCCGAGGCCGTAGCCGTGGTCGGCAGCGTCCGCCGCCGCCCAGGCGGTCACACCGATCAGGCCCAGGGCCAGTCCGGATCGCCATCCCGGACGACGGCCGCGGAGCAGCAGGACCAGCACCGCCGCGCCGACCACGGGCGCAAGGATCTCGTACGGCACGCCCAGCGCGTCGTCGAGGGTGGCGGTGGCCGGCCGCGGCCCCGCCGCGTCGAGGCGCTCGACGAGGCCGGCCCAGGGACCACGCGCGAGCAGTTCGCCCGCCGCGAACCCGGCCAGGGCGATGCCGGTGGCGATCGAGCCCGCCCCGGTCTTCCAGAGGATCCCCGCGATGCAGCCGCCGGCCAGCGCCATGCCGACGCCGAAGACGAGGCCGCCGACGACCTGCGCGACCGGCAGCAGCCCGATCGGACGGACGGGCACGCCCAGCGCGACGGCCGCCGGCAGTAGCAGGAGCTGCACCGCCACGGCGACCGCGAAGACGCGCAGCACGCGGGACCGGCCGCCGAATACCGCGCGCCGCACGCCGGCGTTGAAGCAGACGCCGCCACGGGCCATGACCGCGCCCGACGCGACGCCGACCAGGAGGCCGGTGACGAGTGCGACGGTCACGTCAGCATGGTGCCACGGCGGACCGGCGACCGGCCGGACGCGTCACCGTTCCGGGTCGGCCGGTAGAGTCGGGTCGTGACCTCCGACGGCCAGGGCCGCGGGTGACGCCCCCGGTGCTTGTCACCGGCGGTCTCGGCTTCGTCGGCTCGCACGTCGTGGCGGCGCTCCTCGAGGCCGGACGGCCGGTTCGCGTGCTCGACGTCGGCCTGCCCGCCGCCCACGCCACGCCACCGCCGCATCCGGACGGCGTCGAGGTGCTCGAGGGTGACCTCCGCGACGCCGACACCGTGGCGCGCGCGGTCCAGGGCGTCACTGCCGTCTCGCACCAGGCGGCGATGGTCGGCCTCGGCGTCGACATGGCCGACGTGGCCGCGTACGTCGCCCACAACGACCTCGGCACGGCGATGCTGCTGCAGGCGCTCGCCGCCCGACGCTTCGGCGGGCGACTCGTCTTGGCGAGCAGCATGGTCGTCTACGGCGAGGGCGCCTACCGCTGCGTGAGCCACGGCGTCGTCCGTCCGGGGCCGCGGGCGATCGACGCCCTCCGGGCCGGCCGCTTCGAGCCTCCCTGTCCCCGCTGCGGTCTGGCGCTCGTCGCCGAGCGGGTCGACGAGGACGCGCCCGGCGACCCCCGGAACGTCTACGCCGCGACGAAGCTCCACCAGGAGCATCTGGCGGCGGTGTACGGGCGCGAGTGCGGCGTGCCGGTCGTCCGTCTGCGCTACCACAACGTCTACGGGCCGCAGATGCCGCGGGACACCCCGTACGCGGGCGTGGCGAGCATCTTCCGCAGCGCGCTCGAGGCCGGGACGGCGCCCCGGGTGTTCGAGGACGGCGGCCAGCGACGCGACTTCGTGCACGTCCGGGACGTGGCGCGGGCGAACGTCCTCGCGTTGCACGACGGGGCGCCCACCGGCGCGTTCAACGTGGCGAGCGGCGAGCCGCACACGGTCGGGGAGATGGCGGCCGCGCTGACCGCCGCCCTGCGTCCCGACCTCTCACCGGTGGTCACGGGGGGTTTCCGGCTCGGTGACGTGCGCCACGTCGTGGCGTCGCCGGACCGGGCCGGTCGGGAGCTCGGCTTCGCCGCCGAGGTCCCCTTCGCGACGGGGATGCGCGAGTTCGCGCGCGCGCCGCTCCGCGGCGGCGCGCCGCACGCCGCGGGCCACGCCGACAGCGGTGCCGAGCCCGATCACCGCCAGCAGCCCGAGGACGCCTGACCGGTAATCGTTCGGCAGCTTGCTCGGGTCGCGCGGATCGGCGCCGTCGGTGAAGAGCCCGGGGACGGCGAACACGAGCAGCAGCCCGGACAGGATCAGGCCCGCCTGGACCGCGCCGCGGACGGGAGGCGGAACCAGGCGGCCGACGACGGCGCCGACCCCGAACACGAACGGCGCCAGCACGAGGTCGTGCAGCGCCAGCGCGCCGAGGAACCAGACCGAGAAGTCGAACAGCGCCACGTCGCGGGCGAGCAGCGTCCGGACGCCGACGCCGATCAGCACGGCGGCGAGCGCGAAGGCCGGCCAGAAGGCACGGTGGTCGAGCGGCTCGGGCTCCGGCAGCCCGGGCTCGGCGACGGGCCGGACGGTCACAGGACCTCCAGCCGGGCGACCCACTTCGTCTGCTGCGTGCCCGGGCGGTTCGGGGCGATCAGGCGGGTCGGCCAACCGTGGTCGACGTGCAGCTCCTCGCCGTTCAGCTCCAGGGCCATGAGGGTGTCCGGATGCCGGGCGTGGCCGGGGAAGAGCCGCGACTCCGCGGAGCCTCCGCGCTGGAGCGAGACCACGCGCACGACGGCGTCGGGCGCCGCTCCGGCCCGATCGAGCAGGTCGCGCACCGGGACGCCGGACCAGTCGGCGTCGGTGCTCCACCCCTCCACGCAGGCGATCGGCAGCGACGCCTGGACGCGAGGTAGCGCCCGCAGCTCCTCGAGCGTCAGCTCGAACGGTCGTGGCACCCGGCCCGTGACGGCGAGTCGGTAGTCGGCGCTGCGGCCGGCGGCCACCGTCTCCGGCGTCGCCGTGCGGTTGACCGGGACGCCCTGCGGGCCCTCGCCGGCCCGCCGCGGGGCGAGGATGGCGAGCCGGCTCAGTGGCTCCGAGACGGAGCCGATCGTGGTGGCGAGCAACCCTGCCGCGGCGGCGCCCGCCGTGACCATCAGCCCGCGCCGCGTCAGTCCACGGCCGGCGGCCGGCGGCGGGTCACCGGCCGGCACGCGATCTGCGGCGCGAAGCGCCCGGCGTGTCGTGTGCCACTTGGCCCCGATGTGCGTGACCAGGCCGCCGATCGCGATGTAGGAGCCCGCGTAGTGCGCGTTCGGGAAGTTGAACGGGAAGGCGTACCAGTAGAAGACGTTCATCAGGCCGGTGCCGAGCTGGAACAGCGCGCCGCCCACGAGGGCCACGAGGCTGACCCGCTCGACCAGATGCGTCAGGTCGCGGAACGGCGGCCACGACCAGAGGCGTGGGTAGACGACCCACAGCTTGAGCAGGAGCAGCGGGATGGACACGATCCCGGTCAGGACGTGCACGCCCTGCGTCACGCGGTAGAGGGAGACCGGCCCGGCCCGCCAGAGCTCCTGCACCCCCGTCGGTCCGCGTTGGATGCCGTGGGAGACGAGGCCCGTCACGAAGCAGACCGTGAACGCCACGCCGAGCGTCACCCCGAGCAGGGCCGCCGCGCGCTCGTCGTGCAGGCGGCTGCGGAACGCCCCGGGGCGGAGCGGGCCTCGCCTGAGGGGCTCGAGGCGTGCGAAGAGACGTTCGGGGAGATGATCGGCCATGCGACTCTCAACGGTAGACGTCGACCGGGCGGCGGCGATGAACAGATGCTGAACACGACCCCGGTCGAGCGCGCGGCTCGGACGGCCCGCCGTAGGCTCCACCGACGTGCCGCACGCTGACCCCGCCACCGCCGCGTCCACGCCGCCCCTCGGCCTGGCCACCGTGGCCGTCCACGGCGCGGACGCAGGCGTGCTGCCGCGGGGCACGAGCACGCCCGTGTACCACTCGGCCGCCTTCGACCCCTCGCCCGGCGTGGTCGCGGGTCGCGTGGTGACGTGGACCTACTCGCGGGTCGCGAACCCCACGGTGGAGGCCGTGGCGGCGCGCGTGGCGGCGCTCGAAGGCGTCGAGACGGCGACGCTCCTCGCCTCCGGCAGCGCCGCCCTGCTCGCGGCGCTCCTGGCCGCCGTCCCACCCGGTGGACGCCTGGTGGCCTCGCGGCTGCTCTGCGGCGACGCCCATCGGCTCGTGCGTCGCGACCTCCCCGAACTCGGCCGACGGGTCACGTTCGTGGACCTCGACGACCGGGCCGGCTGGCGGACGGCCATCCTCGGCGCCGACGCGCTCTTCGTCGAGGCCGTCTCGAACCCGATGCTGCGCGTCGCGGACCTGCCGGCGCTCGGCGCCCTGGCCCGCGAGCACGAGGCGCTCCTGGTCGTGGACGCCACCGTGCCGACTCCCGTCAACCTCCGTGCCGCCGACCACGGCGCCGACCTCGTGGTGCACTCCGCCACGAAGGCCCTGAACGGCCATTCCGACCTGATCGCCGGCGTGGTCGCAGGCTCGGCGCCGCTCGTCGACCGGGTCCGCCGTCAGGGGGAGGTCCTCGGCGCGTACCTCGACGCGGGCCCGGCGTTCCTGCTCGAGCGTGGCCTGAAGACGCTCGCCCTGCGGGTCGAACGACAGAACGCCACCGCGCTGCGGGCGGCCGAGGCGCTCGGCGGACAC
>CADCWC010000367.1 GCA_902806305.1 uncultured Thermoleophilia bacterium
ATCGTCCGTTCGGCGTCGACTTCCTGTGGGACGCGCGCTGTGCGCTGGCCGTGGCCGTCGCGACGGGCGCGGCGTTCATGCGTGGGGTCTGCACGGGCGTCTGGGAGTCGGACATGGGGCTGTTCCGGACGGACGCCGCCGCCCTGCTCCGTGAGCGACGGAGGCTGCACGCCGACGATCTGGTGATCTGCATGAACGTCACGCCGGAGTTCGCGTCGCCGATCGGCCATCGGACCCCTGCGCAGGCGGCGCGCTCCGCCGTCGTCTCGAGCCTCGCCGACGCGATCCTCGTCTCCGGGGCGATGGCCGGTGTCGAACCGGAGGCCGCCACGGTGGCCGCCGTCCGCGACGCCGTGCCGCCGGAGGTCCCGGTCCTGCTCAACACGGGCGCCAAGGCCGGCACGATCGCCGGCTACCTGGCGCACGCGGACGGGTGCATCGTCGGCTCCGACCTGAAGCACGACGGCTACACCTGGAACCCCGTGAGCCGCGAGCGGGCGTTCCGGTTCGTCGAGGCGGCCAGGACGGGGCGGACATCGGCGTGACGGACCTGCTCCTCGGGATCGACCTCGGCACGACGGCCACCAAGGTCGTCGTCCTCGACCCCGACCGCGGCGTCGTGGGAGCAGCCGAAGCGCCGGTGCGGCTCCGCTCGCCGGACGCGGGCCACGCGGAGGCCGACCCGTCGGAGTGGTGGGCGAACGTCCGCCGACTCGTCCCCGAGGCACTGGAGCGTGCCGGCGCACGACCGCACCGCGTCGCGGCGCTCGCCACGACCGGAATGGTCCCCGCCGTGCTGGTGCTCGACGACGCCGGGACGCCGCGTCGTCCGGCGATCCTCCAGAACGACGTCCGGGCCGCCGCGGAATTGGCGGAACTGGCGGACAGGCTCGCGGAGGCGGACCTCGTGTCGCGCACGGGCTCACCGCTGAGCCAGCAGTCCGTCGCGCCGACCCTGGTCTGGCTGGCCCGGCACGAGCCCGAGATCCTGCGGGGCTCCGTGACGCTGGCCGGGTCGTACGAGTGGCTCCTCCGGCGGCTGGGCGCCGACCCGCACGTGGAGGTGAACTGGGCCCTCGAGAGCGGCCTGTACGAGCTCGACGGGCGACCCGCCGAGGACGTGCGCGCGGCGGCAGCCGTCCGCCCTGGATGGCTGCCGGCCGTCCGGTCGCCGGGCGACCGCGTCGGCGCCCTGGCCGTCGAGGCCGCGGACGCGATCGGCCTGCGGCCCGGTGTCCCCCTCGTCGTCGGCGGCGCCGACCACGTGTCGGCGGCCTACGCAGCCGGTCTGGCGGAGCCCGGCGACACGCTGGTCAAGCTCGGCGGCGCGGGCGACATCCTGACGGTCACGGACCACCCCGTCGTCGACGCACGGCTCTACCTCGACCGGCATCCCGCCCCGGGTCGCTGGCTGCCGAACGGCTGCATGGCCACGTCGGGCAGCCTCCTTCGCTGGTTCCAGGAAGCGATGGCCGGCGACGCCGACCTGGCCCGGCTCGACGCCGAGGCCGCCGCGTCCGGCCCGGGCGCGGGCGGCCTCGTCTGCCTGCCGTACCTGCTCGGCGAGAAGTCGCCGCTGCACGACCCGCTGGCCCGTGGCGCGTTCGTCGGCCTGCACCTCGGGCACCGGCGCGGGGACCTCTTCCGCGCGTGCCTGGAGGCGGTCGGATACGGGTTCCGGCACCACCTCGACGTGTTCGCGGAGGCGGGCCTCGGCGTCGGACGGGTCCGCGTGACAAACGGGGGCAGCCGCTCGACGCTCTGGAAGCAGGTCCTGGCCGACGCCTGTGACCTCACGCTGCATCCGGTCGTCGGCCACGGCGGCGCGGCGCTCGGGGCTGCGGTGACGGCGGGCGTGGGGATCGGCCTTCTCCCCGGTTGGGAGGCGGTGGGGCGCTTCGTCTCGCTCGACGGCCCGGTCGTCCCGGATCCCGCAGCCCGCGCGGTCTGTGACGAGCGCTATGCCGCATACCGAGCGCTCGAGCCCGCGCTGCGCCCGATCGTTCACCGGCTGGCCGCCCCGTCACCGCTCGCCAGGCGCGCGTAACGGCGTGGAGAGAACTCAAGATGGTTGGGCTCCCTCGAGGAGAAGCTGCGCGAGGCTTGCGCCGAGCCAGTCGCAGTAGCGACGGCGCGTCCAGCCGCGGACGCCGGTGAGGAGCTGGTGCAGTTCGGGGCTGGTGAGAGCCCAGACGGTCTCGAGGGCATCGTCCGGGGCGAGCCGGAGGGGCCCGTTGGCGGCGAGGGCGTCGACGAGGACGCGGAGGTTCTCGGAGCGATCGGCGTGCAGTCGCGTGAGGAGCTCGGCGAGCTCAGGTTCCGACCGGGCGGCGCCCGCGACGATGGCGACGAGCGGCGCGGCGCGCTCCAGTCGAAGGACGATGTCGGCGGCGAAGAGGCGGAGCTGCGCGTGCTGGTCGGTTGCCGACAGGATCGCTCGAGGGCCCGCCTGTTCGGGCACGGGGGCCTCGTCGACACCGCGCACGGCACGGCGGACCAGTTCGCCGAGCAGCGTGCGCTTGTTCCCGAAGCGGGCGTAGACCGTCTCGGCCGAGACGCCCGCCTCGTCGGCGATCGCGACGATGCTGGCGCCGTCGTAGCCGCGAACCATGAAGAGCCGTGATGCGGCGTCCAGCACCCGCTGTCGGGTCTGTTCGGCCTGTTCCGACCGGCGCGCTGAGCGGTATGGGCGGGGCTTGACGTCGTCGGCCACGAGCGCCACACTACCCTGTATTCAATACAGTGACACAGTATCGAAGGAGGAGCGATGCCGCAGAGCGCGGAAGTGATCGTCCGGCGACTGATCGAGGAGGGCTTCAACCAGGGCAACCTCGACGTTGCCGACGAGCTTGCCTCCCCCGACCTGGTCGAGCACCAGAACTACGGGCCCGGCCATGCGCCCGGCCCGGCGGGAGTCAAGGCCGTGATCGCCTCACTCCGGCGCGCCTTCCCCGACTTCCACCTATCGATCGACGACCTGACCGTCAACGGCGACACGGTCTGGCTGCGCATGACCGGCACCGGCACCAATGACGGCTCGTTCATGGGCCACCCTCCGACCGGCCGCCGCATGCGCACCGACGTCTTCGACGCCCTGCGCGTCGAGAACGACCGCATCGTCGAACACTGGGGTGTGCCCGACCGCCTCGGCACCCTCTTCCAGCTGGGTCTCGCCCAGCCACCGGTGCGCAAGCCGACGCCGACCTCGGCACCCGCCTGACCGCTCGTCGGGCGCTTCACGGCTCAACCCGCGCCGCCGCCGTGGCTCCGCGGCGTGCGCAGCGGGTCGCACGCCCATCCTCGGAACGTGGCTCGGGGCAGGGCTTCCACCGGGACGACGGCCGTGCGCGCGGCCGTCGGGAAGGCTCGAGCGCACGTGGTCGCCGCCCGACCTGACGCCTTGACACCCAGGCCGACCCCCTGAGAACATCGCCTGTCCGATCACCGCGGAGGCGACTGCCCCGGCTACGGGTCGACCGCGTTTCCTCGATCAGCCTGGAGTCGCCCGTGCCGTCCATCCTGCTCGTCGATGGTGCCCACGTCGTTCGGGGGGCGAGCTGATGGCGGAGCACGTCTGGGAAGCGTCGCGCATCCACCACGCCTGGGATCTGGCGCTCGAGCCCGCCCTCGAAGTCGCCTCCGGCGACGTCGTCCACTACGACATCCCGATGGCGGGCGACGGACAGGTCACGCTCGGCGGAAGCTTCGCGGACGCGCGCTTCGACTTCGACACGCTGTACAACCTGGCCGGCCCCCTCGCGGTCGCGGACGCCGCGCCGGGTGACACGCTGCGGATCGAGATCCTGTCCCTGGAGCCGGGCGACTGGGGGTGGTGTCTGATCCTGCCAGGCATGGGGCTCCTGCCCGACGACTTCCCGGAGGGGTACGTCCGAACGTTCGAGCTCGCCGGCCGGGAGACCGTGGCGTTCGCACCCGGCGTCGAGATCCCGTTCAGCCCGTTCTTCGGCACGATGGGGAACCACCCCGGCGAGCCGAAGTGGGCGCTGCCGTTCCCGCCCCACCGCGGGGGCGGCAACATGGACAACCGGCACCTGGTCGCGGGCGCGACGCTGTGGCTGCCTGTTCACGTGCCCGGCGCGTCCTTCTCGGTCGGCGACGCCCACGCCTGCCAGGGCGACGGGGAGGTGTGCGTGTCGGCGCTCGAGTGTCCGATGCGCGCGTCGCTGCGCTTCACGCTCGAGCGCCGGACGACGCCGGGGCCGAGCTGGCGCTCCCCCGGCGCGCTCACGCCGAGCAGCGACACGCAGGGCTACCACGCCACCTCCGGTATCTCCGACGACCTCATGGAGGGCGCACGCGGCGCGGTTCGCGCCATGATCGACTGGCTCGCCGAGGAGCACGGCCTTGCTCGGCCCGACGCGTACATGCTCTGCAGCCTCGCGGGCGACCTCAAGATCCACGAAGTCGTCGACGCCGGGGTGTTCAACGTCGGCATGACCATGCCGCTCGCCGTCTTCACCAACGCCAACGGGAACGGACGATGAGTCTATCAGCCGCGACGACCGACGGGCACCGCTATGTCAACTGACCAAGACGTCGTCGATTCGGGTTGAGCGCAGAGCGCCACCGGCCAC
>CADCWC010000368.1 GCA_902806305.1 uncultured Thermoleophilia bacterium
CCGCGCCCGCGGCCGACGACGGCCGCTGACGCCGTTCCCGCCCGTCGCCGGTCCGGTGCGACCGACGGACGGGCGGCGGCGCCTCGGCGCCGCCGCCCGGGTGGGTCGGATCAGACGTGCCCGGCGGTCTCGAGCGGCCGCTCCGGCGGCGCGGTCGCCCGCGGGTCGTCGTCGTGCGGCGACTCGATCGTCAGCCGGGGCAGCACACGGTCGAGCCACCGTGGCATGTACCAGGAGCGCTCGCCGAGCAGCGTGAGCAGCGACGGCACGAGCGTCAGCCGGACGAGCAGCGCGTCCGTGAGGATGGCCACCGCGAGCAGGATCCCGAACTCCTTCGAGACCCGGTCGGAGCCGAGGATGAAGGCCGCGAAGACGGTGCCCATGATCAGTGCCGCGGCGACGACGACGCGCCCGATCGCCGCCATGCCGTGCTCCACCGCGGCCCGCGTCCGGAGCCCGTGGACGTGCTCCTCGCGGATCCGGCTCATCAGGAAGACCTCGTAGTCCATCGACAGGCCGAACAGGATCGCGAAGCCGATCGGTGGCACGAAGGTCTCGATCGGACCCGTGGTGTCGAGGCCGGTCAGGCCGAGCAGGTGGCCCTGCTGCACGATCAGCCCGAGCACGCCGAACCCGACGAAGGCCGAGAGGATCGTCGTGACCGCCGCCTTGGCCGAGATCACGACCGAGCGGAACGCCATCGCCAGCACGAGGAACGTCACGCCGATGATGTAGAGCAGGAAGAGCGGCATGCGGTCCAGGATCTGGTCCCCGATGTCCTTGAAGGCGGCTGTCTGCCCGCTCACGTAGGCCGCCGCGTTGCCGCCCGCCGTGGCCGCGGGCACGACCTCCGTGCGTAGCGCGTCGACGAGGTCGTCCGTCTCCTCGTCCTGCGGTGAGGAGGTCGGCGTCACGAAGACGATGCCGACGGTGCCCTCCTCGTTGAGCTGCGGCTCGCCGACGAAGGCCACGCCGTCCAGCGCGCGGACGCCGTCGTAGACCTTCTGCGGCGCCGCGGGATCGTCGTTCACGTCCACGACGATCGGCACCGGACCGTTGAAGCCCGGCCCGAAGCCCTCGGCGAGCAGGTCGTAGGCCCGACGGGCCGTCTGCTCGGTCGGCTGCGTGCCCTGGTCGGCCGCACCCAGCCGCACGAACGCGGAGGTCGACGCGAGGACGATCACGAGCAGCATGACGACGGAGAAGACGACCTTGGCGTTCGCCGTCACGAACCGACCCCAGCGCGCGACCAGCGTCCGGTCGCGAGCCTGCTCCGAGTCGTCGCCCTCGCGGAGGAACGGCACCTTCAGCCGGTCGACCTTGTGCCCGAGCAGGGAGAGGACCGCGAGCAGCAGCGAGTTCGCGATCAGCACGGTCGTGAGCACGCCGAGGGCGCTGCCCATCCCGAGCTTCGTCACGAAGTCCAGGCCGATGACGGCCAGGCCGCTGACCGCGATCGCCACGGTCGCGCCGGCGAACAGCACGGCCCGGCCGGCGGTCGCCCCGGCCTCGGCGGCCGCGTCCTGCGGCGACAGGCCGTCGTGCAAGGCCTGGCGGAAGCGCGTGACGATGAAGAGCGAGTAGTCGATGCCGACGCCGAGCCCGATCATCGAGACGAGGATCGGCGTGATCGTGTTGATGTCGGTGAAGCCCGCGAAGATGAAGAGCAGCAGGAAGGCGGCGGCGAGCGCCACGATCGCCAGCACGATCGGGATGAACATCGCCACGAGCGTGCGGAAGACGACGAGCAGGATCACGATCGCGGCCAGCAGGCCGAGCAGCTCCGACGTGCCCTGCTCGATCGGCGGGAACTCGGCGTCGCCGTTGTACTCCACGGTCACGCCGGCCGGCTCGACCGTGTCCCGCACGGCCTCCTGCACCGCGACGACCGCCTCACGGTCCTTGTCGTAGATGACCTTGTCGAACTGCGCCTCCGCGTAGGCGATGCGCCCGTTCTCGGCGAACGTCGCCTCGTCGAACGGGTCGCCCACGCTGACGACGCCCGCCTTGCCCTCGGAGGGCTTGAACTCGGGTGCCTCGAGGCGGGTGACGGCCTCCTCGATCGCCGCGCGCCGCTCGGGCGTGTCGAGCCGCTCGCCCTCCGGCGCCGCGAAGACGAGGTTCAGCACGCCGCCCTGCTCGGAGCCGAACTCGGCCTCGATCAGGTCCGTGGCCTTCTGGGTCTCCGACCCGGGGATCGAGAACTCGTCGCGGAGCTCACCGCCGATCGTCCCGACCAGCGCGATCAGCACGGCGAAGATGCCGACCCACGAGGCGATGACGCGCCACGGGTGGGTGGCGCAGGCGCGTGTCCAGCGCGCGAGGGCGCCGGTGGAGAGACGTTCGTGGGCGGCGCGGCGTTCGGCCATGGTTCCTCCTCGGCGGTACCCGCCCACACCGGGCGGGGTTGACCATCTGACGGCGGCGATGGCCGGAACTCATCGCCGGTCGTCGTGCAGTGCCGCCGTGCAGTGTCGGGCGTCTGCGCCGGGCGATCGTTACGGGGGCCATCCGGCGGACGGTGGTGCTCGCGCCCGGCCGGGGTGCGGTTGCCCGTACCACGCCGTGGTACAGGGTGATGATCTCCTCGACGTTTCGCACGGCGGCTCGGGGACGGTGCTCGGCGCGCCGGCGCACGGCCTGCCGCTGCTCGTCACGCCGCTCGGCGCGGACCAGCCCGACAACGCCGCCCGGTGTGCGGCGCTCGGCGTGGGCGTGGTGCTCGACGCGGTCACGGTGACACCGGACGAGGTGTGCGCCGCGGCGGCCACGGTGCTCGCCGGGCCGTCGTTCCGCGAGGCCACGGGACGCCTCCGCAAGGAGATCGTCGCGCTGCCCGACCCGTCGCAGGCCGTGACGCGGCTCGAGCGGCGCGCGGCCGCTGGACCGACGCGGCGGTGAGCCGTCCGTCACGCCCGGAAGGCGACGTCCTCGCCGTAGCGGAGCTCGCCGACCGCGAGTGGGTCGGCAGGTGGCGCGAGCGCGTGCCGTCGGACGACGCCCGGCCCGATCACGTCGAAGGCCTCCCAGCCGGAGGCGACGGCCGCGTCGGCGATCAGCCGCCGGTGGCACCGCCACGGCGTCGTCTCCGCGCAGAGGACGGCCACGCGACGCTCCTCGGCGGCCTCGTGCAGGAGGCCGAACGCCGTCCGCCACGCCTCGGTGGTCATGTGCGCGGCGTAGGCCCGGAACGACGGGTTCGTCCACACCGCGAAGCGGGTGTCGCCCGGCGGGAGCGAGCGGCGGCCGCCGAGGCGCTCGTCGTGGCGGTACTCGATGCCCGCGCCCGCGAGCTCGGGCTCGAGCGCCTCGCGGCCGAACTGCGGATTCCGGCGCGAGCCGGGGAAGCGCCGCACGTCGACGAGCAGCGACACGTCCGCCATCGTCAGCGCGGTCACGAGCCGCTCGAGCGGCTGGGTGCCGTGCCCGATCGTGAGGAGCGGTTCGGGCATCGCCGGAGACGCTACCCGCGGTCGTGCGGTGGCACGGCGTGCTCCATGCGGTCGGGCGTCCCGTCGTCGCCCCCGTCCCTGCCGCGTCCCATCCGTCGTGCGTCGTACGGTCCCTCGCGTCGCCTCGCTGCCGTCCCGAATCGGCGGCTCCTCCCCGTCGGCGGATCGGAGCTCAGCTGGGGCCGCTCAAGGCCCGGCAGCGGTTGAATGCGACACCGCCAGGATGGCGGAGGCAGGCGGCGGTGACCGTGCGGCCTGTACCCGGTCGCGGGGCGGGAGCCCCGTGTCTGCGGCGTGGTGCCGGCCGTCCCGGACGCCCGGCCCGCCGAGACGGGCGTCCTGACGTGGCGGCGTCAGGACGCCCCCGGCGGCCTCACGGCCGCGCGGAGCTCGAGCGGAGCAGGCCGGGGCGGTCGGCGTGTCGGGCGGGCGGACGCCGGACGAACACGCGCCGGAGCGAGGACTCGGCGCGGCGGGACGGGCGGACGCGACGCCGGTCGGGCGACTGACCGGTGGTGCGGACGAGAGCTGCGAACTGGCTGGGATCCATGGTGTGACGCTCCTCGGGGGGCCGGGGTGACCGGTGTGTGCGATGTCCTCTGTGACAACGCGCGGACGACCGCGGGTCGGGTGGGGTCAGCACCCGAATGGGGCGCGTGAAGACCGAACGCGTCGCCACGCCGTACGTCGGCCGAACGTCAGCCGGGGGCCACGGCCAGCACGGCGTCCAGCGTGTCGGCCTGCGCGGCGGTCTTGTCCGGCCGGTGCCGCAGGACCCGTGCGAAGCGGAGCGCCACGCCGCCGGGGTAGCGCGTGCTGGCCTGCACGCCGTCGAACGCGACCTCGACGACGAGCTCCGGCCGCACCCAGACGGTCCCCGTCGTCCGCCGCTCCTCGAGCGCGAGGAGGCGCTCGGTCTGCCACGTCAGCATCGCGTCGGTGAGCCCCTTGAACGTCTTGCCCAGCATGACGAACCCGCCCGTCCGGTCGTCGCGGGCCGCCAGGTGGAGGTTGCTCAGCCACCCCTGGCGTCGTCCGTGCCCCCACTCCGCGGCCAGCACGACCAGGTCGAGCGTGTGGCGCGGCTTGACCTTCAGCCACTCGCCGCCGCGCCGGCCCGCGGCGTAGGG
>CADCWC010000369.1 GCA_902806305.1 uncultured Thermoleophilia bacterium
GGCGGACACGTCTTTCGGAAGGCAGCTCCCGCCGTAGCCGATCCCGGCGTGCAGGAAGCTCGAGCCGATGCGCTTGTCGAGCCCCATGCCCCGCGAGACCTCGGAGACGTTCGCGCCGACGAGCTCGCAGACGTTCGCGATCTCGTTCACGAAGCTGATCTTCGTGGCCAGGAAGGCGTTCGACGCGTACTTGATCATCTCGGCCGACGCCACGTCCGTGTGCACGATCTCCGTGTCGAGCGCGCCGTAGAGATCGGCCACGCGCCCGCCGTCGGCGGGGTCGTCCGCACCGACGACGACCCGGTCGGGCGCCTGGAAGTCGGTGACCGCCGAGCCCTCGCGGAGGAACTCGGGGTTCGACACGTAGCCCACGCCGTCCAGGCCGCGCGCGTCCAGCTCCTGCCGGACCTTCGCGCCCGTCCCGACGGGCACGGTGGACTTCATCACCAGCAGGGCGCCCTCGGCCGAGGCGGGGATGGAGTCGATGACGGCGTGCACCCGCGAGAGGTTCGCGTCGCCCGAGACCGTGGGCGGCGTGTCGACGCAGATGAAGGCGAGTGAGGCCTCGGCGAACAGGTCCTCGAGGTCGAGCGTGAACTCGAGCCGCCCGCGGTTCCGCCGCACGAGATCCTCGAGCCCGGGCTCGTGGAGCGGGATCTCACCGCCGCGAAGCAAGTCGACCTTCGCCGGGTCGATGTCCCGGCAGATGACCCGATAGCCGAGATCCGCGAAGCAGGCGGCCGTCACCAGCCCCACGTACCCAACGCCGATCACCCCGATCGTCTCGTTCACGGTCGTCGCCACCACAGTTCTCCCTCGTCCGTCGCTCACGTCTTGACCGGCACGAAACTCACGGCCATCTCGAACAACGTCGAGTTGGGGATTTCGTCGATCACGGTGTTCGTGAGCCAGTAGACCATGTTTCCTTGGCTCCACGCCACCATGTGGAGTTTTGTGCCGTTGAAGTAGAGCCGGAAGCGGCGCGAACCGACCGTCCGCTCGTCGGAGGCTCCTTCAAGAATCGGCGGTTTCTTCCACCCCTTCACCGCCTGAAACCCGAACGCCTTCGGGCTGTTCGAACTGGGCACGTGGAACGTGGCCCGCGCGGCGGGGAAGCGGTCGTCGATCTTGTAGACGCGGATCGCCGGCGAGCTCTCGGCGAAGTACGGGTCACCGAGCCGGGCGCCCGCGGCCACCTTGGCCGGGCGCATCAGCGGCATCCGCGCCTTGACCTGCGCCTGGCGCCAGACCTTGACGTCCTCGGGGTCGGCCGGCTCGAGCTTCGGCTTCTGCGGCTTCGGCACGACCTTCGCCTTCGGGCGCACCGCGAGGTCACCGTCGAAGGTCTGCCCGACGACGACCACGACGTCCGCGCGCTCGGTCCGGACCGCCTGGTCGCGGTCGCCCGGCGCGGTCGAGGCCTGCAGCCGTCGCAGCTCGGGCGTCATCGGCCGCGCCTCGCCGTCGCCGAAGGCCCGCGCCAGGTCGGCGGCCGCCTCCTTCGACCCCGGCCGCGAGCCGAAGTAGATCGTCGTGTTGAAGTAGTCGTGGCGCCCGTTCTCGGCCTCGCCGACCGCGACGGCGCCCTTCCAGCCGGCCTGGAGCAGCGCGTACGCCGCGTCGGTGGCCGCCCCGTCCACGCCGTTGCCGTTCCGCACGTCGACGAGCACGCGATCCTGGCGGTAGGCGGGCGGCGCCTTCTTCCGCGCCTTGGCACCCGCCCCGCGCACGTCCTGCGCGGACGTCTCGGCCACCGCGTCGAGGTCCGGGTTCCGGAACTGCTCGACCGCCTCGGCGAGCGACGACTCGGTCGCGAAGACGACACGGTTCGGGTCGCTCGGGGCTGCCGCGACGTCCGGGCGGACCGAGATCACGTTCTCGCGCGGCATCGTCCGGATCAGGTTGGCGTACTTGTACATCTGGTCCAGACCCATCCGGCCGCCCTTGGGGCCGAGCACCCGGACGTTGTCGGCCAGGACGTCGAGCAGGCTCGGGAGGTTCTTGGCGGCGTTCCATCCGCCGACGCGCTTCTTGAACTCCGAGATGAAGGCCTGCTGGCGTGCCGCGCGGTGGACGTCCGTGTCCGAGTGGCGGTACCGCGCGTAGTCGAGCGCCTTCGTCCCGGTCAGCCGTTGGTAGCCCGCCTGCAGGTCGATGACGGCGTAGCCGCCCGGTCCGCCGCGATCGTTGAAGAACCGCCGCTCCACGTCGACGTAGACGCCCTCGAACTCGTCGACCGTCTGGCGGAACCCCTTGAAGTTCACGGGGACGAGGTAGTTGATCGGCAGGTTCGTCAGCTCACGGACCGTCTGCAGGGCGAGGCTCGGCCCGCCGTACTGGTAGGCGAGGTTGATCTGCTGCGTGCCGTAGCCGGGGATCGGCACGAGCAGGTCGCGCGAGAAGGACATCGTCGTCATGACCTTCTGCTGCGGGTCGAGACGGATCAGCATGATCGTGTCGGAGCGCGACTGCTTGTCACCGAGTCGCGCGTCATAGCCGAGCACCATGAAGGTCGCGGGCTGGTTCGGGAGCGGCGGCGGCGTGTCGCTCAGCGCGGTGACGACGGCCTCCGCGTCCGGCGTGTCGGCGGCCGTCAGCGTCGCGACCTTCTCCTGCAGGTACAGGTAGACGCCCCCGACGGCGGCGGCCGCCATGAGCAGCGTCAGCGCGAGGGTCCAGACCAGCACCCGCAGCCATCGGCGTCGGCGACGCGGCGGCTCGGCGTGGTAGATCCGCATCGCGGGGCGGACCGGCCCGATGCCGGCGGGCGCCTCGGGCGGACGGCTACTCGTGGCCATCGTGCGTCTCGAAGCGCGCGAGCGGGCGTGGGGCGACGGCCCCTGGGGCGGGCGTCGAACGGTGGTGAGTCGACGGCGTGAGCTGCACGTGGTCGGCCGGGAGGCGCCTGAAGGCAGGCGCCGGCGCGCGCCTCCGCCTTCGGAGAAGCGGCCACTATAGCGAGCGTCATCCCCTTCACCGTCGGAGCGGGGGATCCTCCGAGCGCGGCGGTTTCGCGGCTCGGGGCGGGGGGAGCTCGGACGTGCGTGCCGGCGCGGTGCAGGCGGCGCCGACGTCGAGTGGACACTCCGTCGACCTGCCGGCATCCGACTTCGTCACCCGCCTCGCCGGCCGACGTCCGGCGAGGCGAACCGATGAACACCGCGCTGACGGCGTCGGCCGGTGAGACCGTGTCGGCGACCGACGGAACCGTGGTTCTGAGAGTCGGCTTCGTGATGAGGGCCGGCCGCGCGGCTGCGCCGGAGCGAGCAGGGGCTCCCGGCCGGGTCGAAGGGACAGGCCGTAGCCCTGTTCAAGAGCCGGACGGCGGCCCTGCGACGCCCCGGGAGATTGCGCGCAGCGCGAGCTTCCGGGGTCGCCGGGGCGCCCCTCCTCGGCGCGCGGCGCTCGATGGGCGGCGCGCAGGACGATCCGCACGGCCGGGCACCGACCTCATCCCGAAACCGGCTCTGAGCCTCCGCGGCGCCCCCGTCGTAGCACACGTCGTGTGGTACAAACGTGGCGTCGTGGCGGCGGCCACGGAAACCAGGGGTCGCGTGATCGATGCTCGATGACATCACCGGAGCGCTGATCGGCGGGCGGCACCGACTCGAAGGGCTCCTGGCCCGCGACGATCTCGGCTCGCTCTGGCGGGCACGCGACGAGAAGGGACGCCGTACCGTCAGCGTGCGGCTGCTCGACGAGCGCATCCTGGGCAACGACCCGGCGCGTGAGGTGGCCGCTCGCGGTGCGCTCGAGCCCCTGCTCGACGTGCGGCACCCCGCCCTCGCCTATCCGCTCGAGATGGACGTCGGTCGAGGCTCCGCCTTCCTGGTCCTGCGTCCGCTGCCGACCTCGACGCTCGAGGCGGCCGCCGACCGGGGGCCGCTGGACCGCCCCACGCTCCGCGGGCTGCTGCTCCCGCCCGCCACCGGACTGGCCTACGCCCACGCCCAGGATCTGGCCCACCTGGCGTTGCAGCCGTCGGCGATCTTCGTGTCGAGGGACGAGGACGTGCTCGTCGCCGAGGTCGGCGTCCGCCAGTTGCTCGCCGCAGGCGGCGCCGCGGTCGAGCTGCGCCGGGGCCGGGCCGGATTCCGCCCGCCGGAGCAGAACGAGCCGGCGACGGCAGGTCCCCCGGCCGACGCCTACGCGCTCGGCGTCATCCTGTTCCTCCTCGCCGCGGGTCGCGCACCGCTCGGCCCGGACGACCTCCTGGCCGACGCGGCACCCGCGCTGGCCCGCGAGGACCCGGCCCTCTGCGAGCTGTGCGACACCCTTCGCGCGCCGTCGGCGTCGGACCGCCCGACGACCGCTGCGCTCGCTGACGCGCTCCGCCCGGAGCTCGCAGGACCACGGAGATCGAGCCGGATCGCGCCCGGGACCGGGACCGGCCCGGGCGACGGATCGGGGCGTGGCGCGAACGGCGCCGATCCGACGCCCGGCGCATGGACGCGACGCGAGGAGGAGCGGCGTCGCGCCGAGGACGCGGCGCGGCGCGCGCAGGCCGCCCGCGCCGCCGACGACGGTGATCGTCCGCCGAGGGCCGTCGGCGCCACATCGACGAGTGAGGG
>CADCWC010000370.1 GCA_902806305.1 uncultured Thermoleophilia bacterium
TCCATGAAGCGAAGCCACTCGCGGAACCGCTCGGGGGGCGTCTCCGTGAGACGCAGGTTCTCGAGAACCGTCAGGTCCGGCACGAGCGACGGGTCCTGGTAGACGGACACGATGCCCGCCCGGCGCGCCGCCGCAGGCGACGCGATGGTGGACGGCACGCCCCCCACGGTGATCGTGCCGCCGTCCGGCCGGATCGCGCCGGTCAGCATCTTGACGAGCGTGCTCTTCCCGGCGCCGTTCGCGCCCATCAGCGCGTGGACCTCGCCGCGGTGAACGGTGAGGTCGGCCGCCCGCAGCGCCACGACGGCGCCGTAGCTCTTCGCGAGGCCGGCGGCCTCGACCAGCGGCGTGGAGGTGCTCACAGGGTCGGCGTCACGAGAGGGGACCGCCCGGGGCGCGGACGGAGTCGTCCGCGCCCCGGGACCGGCTTCAGGCCCTACGGGCCCTCACAGGCGATCAGGTCCTCCTTGGTGTACGTCGTCCAGTCGGGGATCGTCGTGGCGACGGCGTAGAACGGATCGAGCTCAGGGTCGTACGCCTCCTTGAGCCGGTCCATGTCCGTCTGGTCCCACACCTCGGGGGTCAGCTTGACCTCCTTCGGGACGTCCTCGCCGTTCTTGACCTTCAGCGCGAGCGCGAGGCCCGCGCCGCCGACCGGCGGCGGGTTGGTGACGGCGGCTCCCTCGAGCCCCTCCTCGTTCAGGAGCATGCCGATGAAGCCGTTGTTGTCGGCGCCCACCACGGGCACGAACGGCTTGCCGGCCGTCTTGTAGGCCTCCACGACCGGGATGTCGAGGCCGGACGTCCAGATGCCGTCCACGTTCTGGCCGGAGTTCAGGATGTCCTGGGTGGCCTTGGCCGCGGGCGCGAGCGCCCACTGCGTGAAGACCGACTTCACGACCTTGATGTCCGGGTAGCGCTCGAGCGCCGCCATGAAGCCCTCGTGCCGATCGGTGTCGGCCTGCGCGCCCTCGATGCCGCGCATCTCGACCACGTCACCCTTGCCGCCGAGCTTCTTGAACAGCCACTCGGCGCCGACCTCGCCGTACTTCACCTGGTCGTTCTGGAACGAGTAGGCGCTCGGCTCGTTCACGCCCTGGTCGACCGAGACCACGGTGATGCCCTTGTCCGTCGCCTGCTTGACGACCGGCCCGAGGGCCTCCGGGTTCGAGGGGTTCAGGATGATGATGTCGACGCCCGCGGAGATCAGGTTGCGGATGTCGCCGATCTGCTGCGGGGTGCCCTGCGTCTTGTTGGCGATGATCAGCTCGTCGACCTGGCCCGAGACCTTGGCCTGCGCCTTGATCGAGCAGATCATCTCCTCGCGCCAGCCGTTGCCCTGCAGCGTGTTGCTGACGCCGACCTTGTACTTCTCGCCGTTGTTCGCGGCGGTCGTCTCGCCCTCGCCCTCGGCGGCGCTCGTCGCACCCTCCTCGGCGCTCGTCGCACCCTCGCCGGCCGCGGTCTCGGCGAGCGACGTGGCCGCTCCCGCGGCGGCCGACGCGGCGTCGGCGGCGTCGTCCTCGCCACCGCACGCGGCCGCGCCGAACGCGACCACCGTCGCGAGGACTCCCGTGAGGAGCGCACGACCTCCTCGTGTGCTCGTTCCTGTTGCCAACGTCGCTTCCTCCCTTTCGACCGTTTGTCGTGCCTTCCCCGACGGGCCGGCGGCCCGCCCCTCCCCTGTCAGCGCTCCGTGTCGTCCTCCGTGCGGAGCACGCGGGCCGCACGGCGCGCGTGCTCACGATACGCCGCCTCGAAGAGGCCCGCGGAGCGTTCGGCGCCGACGACGCTCGCCGCCGTCAGCACCGGCGGCAGGTTCCCCGACGCGGCGAGCAGCTCCGCGACCCGCACCTTGATCGAGTTCACCACCGTGACGTTGGCGATCGTGCTCCCCGGCCCGACCGGCGTGTCGAGGCCGTCCACGGTGCAGAGGGCGTCGCCCACGGGCGTGCAGAGATCGATCACCACGTCGGCCTCGTCGAGCAGCCGCCCACCCACCCGCGGGTCCACGTCACCCGCGGCCGACTGCGCCACCGAGGTCACCGCGATCACGGGCAGGCCGCGCACCCGCGCGGCCCGGGCCATCTCCACCGGCACGGCGGACAGGCCGCTCGCGGAGAAGATCATCATCACGTCGGCCGCGCCGAAGCTGAAGTTCTGCAGGATCACGTCGGCGAGTCCCGGCACGCGCTCGATGAACATCGCCTGCCGCTGGCCGTTCGCCCCCGCGACCTGCGTGTGGAACGTCATGGAGAGCTCGACGATCGGGTGGAAGCCCGGGAAGGACCCGTAGCGCGGGAACATCTCCTCGACCGGGATGCGCGAGTGCCCCGTGCCGAACAGGTGCACCAGCCCGTCCTGGGCTATGGCCGCGGCGCAGAGCCTCGAGGCCTCCTCGATGGCCGCGCCCTGGGTGTCGGCGATGCGGTCGAGCACGCCGCGGGCAGCGTCGAGCCACGGGTGCGTCCGCTCCACGTCGACGCTCTCGACCCCCACTCGACTCCCATGCCCGTCGCAGTCCGGACGTCTAGACGGCTAGACGCGCGGCACTGTACAGACGCGACGCGGAGGCGTCAACGCCGGGTGAGCCTCAGACGAGCAGGGGGCGGAGCACGTTCCGGGCCAGGACGAAGCCGCGCTGCACGAGCTCGAGGTCACCCTCGAAGCGCCGGTCCTCGTGCTCGACCGAGACCACGCCGTCGTAGCCGATGGCCCAGAGCGCGCTCAGGAACCGGTCCCACCGCACCTCACCGAGCCCGGGCAGCCGCGGGACCTGCCAGCCGACGCCGAGCGAGAAGGTGCCCTGGTCGTACAGCCCGTCGCGGTCGATCTCGAGGTCCTTGGCGTGGACGTGGAGGATCCGGTCGGCGAACTCGTGCACGACGCGAGCCGGGTCGATCATCAGCCAGATCAGATGCGACGGATCGAGGTTCAGGCCGATCGTGTCGTCGGGGAGGATCCGGAAGAGCTCACGCCAGATGGCCGGCGAGTAGGCGAGGTTCCGGCCCCCGGGCCACTCGTCGGCGGAGAACAGCATCGGGCAGTTCTCGATCGCGATCTTCACCCCGCGCTCGCGGGCGTGGGCCACGAGCGGTGGCCAGACGGCGCGCACGTCCTCGAAGCTCTCCTCGACGGACCGGCGCTGGTCCCGTCCGATGAAGGTCCCGACCACCTCGACGTCGAGCAGGGCGGCCGCGTCGACCACCGCCCGCAGGTGGTCGTTCGCGGCCTGCCGGACGGCGGGGTCCGGATCGAGGTTGTTCGGGTAGTAGGCGAGCGCGGAGATGGTCAGCCCGTGCCCGCGGAGCATCGACCGGACGGCGTCCGCCCCGGCGGCGTCGAGCGCCGCGACGTCGATGTGCGAGACGCCCGCGTAGCGCCGCCGCTCGCCACCCGCGGCCGGCCAGCACGCGATCTCGAGCGCCTCGTAGCCGTTTCCGGCCGCCCAGGCGGCCACCTCCTCGAGCGACAGGGTCGGAAAGGCGGCGGTCAGCAGGCCGAGCTTCATGCAGGGTCCTCCGGCGTGGTGGGAACGTCGATCCAGCGCGCCTCGCGTGCGCTCCGGGCGATCGCGTCGCAGACGAGCAGCTCGTGGTGCCCGTCGGCGAACGTCGCGTAGGCCGGGTCCGGGCTCGGCCCGCCCGCCGCCACGTCGGCGTAGACGAGCCGGTAGAGCGCGGCGAACGTGTCGGCGAAGCCCTCGGCGTGGCCGCCGGGGAGGCGGGCGGCCCCCGCGCCGCTCGCGTTCAGCAGCGAGGGATCGCGCAGGAGCAGCTCGTTCGGCCGGTCGCGGTGGCCGATCCACAGCTCGTCCGGTCGCTCGGAGCACCACGCCGCGGCGGACTCGGCGCCGTCCAGCTCGAACGAGAGCGCGTTCTTGCGCCCGGCGCTGACCTGCGACACGGTCAGCGAGCCGCGGGCGCCGCCCGCGAAGCGCAGGAGCACCGTCGCCGCGTCCTCCGTGCGGATCTCGCGCGGGACCGTCGCGCCGGCGCGGGCGTCGCCGCTCGCCGTGGCGAACGTCTCGACGGGACCGGTCGGCTGCTGCCGGACCGGCACGAAGGTCGCCAGCTCGGCGAACACCGCCTCGACGGCGAGGCCCGTGACGTCCTGGACCAGGTCGAGCCAGTGCGATCCGATGTCCGCGACGGCGCGCAGGTCGCCGCCCAGCTCCGGCTCGAGGCGCCAGTTCCAGTCCGTCGGATGGAGCAGCCAGTCCTGGAGGTAGCTGCCGGTGACGAGGCGCACGTCGCCGAGCCCGCCCGAGGCGACGAGCTCGCGCAGATGGCGGCAGACCGGGTAGTGCCGGATGTTGAAGTTCACGGCGTGCACGAGCCCTGAGGCCCGCGCCAGCTCGAGCAGGTCGGCGGTCTCGGCCGGCGTCATGGCCAGGGGCTTCTCGCAGACGACGTGCCGACCGGCCTCGAGCACGGCCCGGACCTGGCCGTGGTGCAGATGGTTCGGCGACGTGATGTGGACGACGCGCACGCCGTCGTCGGCGAGCGCCTCGTCGAGCGACGCGTAGGCGGACGGCAGGCCCGCCTCGGCTCGACGCTCCCGGGCGCG
>CADCWC010000371.1 GCA_902806305.1 uncultured Thermoleophilia bacterium
GCGCTCCGCCGATCGCGTCCCACGTGGCACGGGCCGACGTCGGGGCGAGCAGGAGGACGCCGCCGTCCTCGGCCCGCCCGAGCAGCGGTCCGAGGCCGTGCCCGGCCGTGCCGCCCGCCCCGTGCAGCGTGACGATCAGCGCGGCCGGTCGGCTGACGTCGTAGTCGCGGGGAACGTGGAGCAGGCCCCTGCCGGTCCCCGCCTCGATCGGGTGCGTGCCGGGCCGCGCCGGGGAGCGCGCGAGGTCACGTGGCCGACTCGCGAGGATGCCGTCGGTGGCGGCGGGTGGTGTCGTCCGAACGTCACGCACGCGACAGCGTCCGCATCCGGCCTTGGAGAGGCGGCCGGCTACTCGCCGTAGCGCGCGGCGATGCCGTTCCCGCCCTGCGTCCCGCCCTCGTCGGAAACCTGCGAGCCGGTGATCTCGGCGTCGGTGCCGTCGTCCGTCCACCCCGCCTGGGCCGGGTTCTCGCCTGCCTCGCGCGCCTCGCGGTCGCGCTCGTGCGCCTCGCGCTCCAACATCGTTCCTCCTCGTCGGTCGGCCGAGCGTCCCCGGCCAGGCACCGCGGAAACGCCTCCTCGGGTCAGCTCATCGGAGTCAGGTGGTGCTCCTCGCCGGTCCGCCACTCGACGAGCAACAGGGTCGCATCGTCCTCGAAGCGGCCGGCGAGGTGGTCCACGACCGCACCGCCGAGCTGCCGCAGCATCTCGGGCGCCCGCTGCTCGGTCAGCGTCGGGGACTCGACCAGCTCGAGCAGCCGATCCAGGCCGAACCGGCCGCCGCTCCCGTCGCGCGCCTCGGTGACGCCGTCGGTGTAGAGGAGCAACCGGTCGCCGGAGCGCAGCTGGGCGCGGGCGGGCGGCACGTGCGGCGCCTGCACGCCGAGCGGCACGCGAAGCCCGCCGTCGAGGCTCTCCACGACCCGACCGCCCCGCAGGAGGAGTGGCGCGGGGTGTCCCGCGAGGACGTAGCGCAGCGCGCCGCTGCGGAGGTCGAGCTCGCCCATGAAGGCGGTGGCGAAGCGGTCGCCCGCGAACTGCTCGAGCAGCGTCTCGTCGATGGCGCGCACCGTCCGCTCGAGGTCGTGGCCCGCGCGGTAGCAGCTGCGGTAGGCGGCGAGCGCGGCGGCCGACAGCATCCCGGCCGGCAGCGAGTGGCCCATCGAGTCGAAGAGGGCGAAGCGCACGCGGTCGCCGGCCACGCCGTAGTCGAAGCAGTCGCCGCCGACGTCGTAGCACGGCTCCAGGATGGCCGAGATCGTGAGCCCCTCGACACCGAACGTCAGCGGTGGCAACAGGTTCCAGAGCAGCTCGGCCGCGACGCTCATCGGCCGACTGCGACGCGTCCTCTCGACCGTGTCGGCATAGATCTGCTTCGAGGCGACGATGTGCCCGAAGCATGCGGCCAGCCAGCCGAGCTCCTCCTGCAGCGGTCCGTCGAGCACGTCGACGCCCTCGAGACCACGGACGCAGAGCACGCCGAGCCGTTCCAGACCGTCGAGCAGCGGCACCCACAGGCGCGGCGCACCGTCGACCGTTTCGGGTGTCTGGGCGACGTGTCGGAACGCCTGCCCGGCGACGGTGGTGTCGACGTCGTGGACGACGACGTCGCCCGCCCCGTCGAGGCGGACCAGCCGGCGCTGCTCGTAGTCGATCAGGAAGACGTCGATGTCGACGCCGAGGATCGCGCCGGCGCGCGACACGGCCATGACCAGGCCGTCCTCCACGCGGAGGTGCGATTCACGGAGCAGCTCGAGCAGCGCGCCGTGGCTGTCCGTCCGGCCGCTCAGTGCCGCCCGCCGATCCCTCCTCGGCCCGACCGTGGCCGGACGTCACCCGTCGGCCGCGGGCGCCGCAGGGTTCGTCCAGCTTCGACACGGCGGCCCGGACCCGACACGCCGGCGATCGTACCGCGACGACGCCTCCGGGCGCGAGGCTACGCGGCGTGCCGCATGTCGGCCGCCCACCGTCGCGGGCAGCTCGAACAGGAGGCCGAGCCCGGTTCCGCCGATCCCATGCCGGGTCCGTCGTGCCCGTCAGCCGTGCGCGAGCTCGGCGCCGGCCCGGTCGAGGTCGGGCGGGAGGTGATCCATGATCCACGC
Organism: uncultured Thermoleophilia bacterium; assembly: GCA_902806305.1. GTDB lineage: Bacteria > Actinomycetota > Thermoleophilia > Gaiellales > F1-60-MAGs149 > CADCWC01. Next base: position 2,103 of record CADCWC010000371.1, read on the forward strand.
GGCGTCGCGCGCGTCGCGTCGCCACGGGATGCCCCACGGCGCGCGGTAGTCGCCGAGACGGAGGTCGAAGGACAGCCTGCGCTCGATCGGGAAGTACTCGTTGTGCTGGGCGATCAGGCGGTTGAGGTCCGTCAGGTCGACGTCCTCGGCCTGGGCGCGCCAGGCGGCGGCGAAGGCCTCCGGCGTCCAGTCCGCCCCCGCGGCGAGCGCGAGCCACCTCCGGCGGAGGTCGCCGAGGAGGTGGAGCTCATCGCCCTCGATGTCCTGCAGCCGCTCGAGCCAGCGCGGCGGGCCCAGGCTGGCCGCCACGTACGACTCGACGTTCACCGGCCCGGTGGCGACCGCCGGCGGCGCATGCTCGTCCTCGGCCGGGTCGATCGGCTGCCAGGCGCCGACCGCCCGTCGCCCTCGTCCACCCCGGTCTCCTCGCCGACCCCGCGCCACAGCGCCGGACGCTAGCAAGCGTCGGAAGGAGGCCCCGGCGAGGTCTCGGCCACGAGGCGCCTCAGCTGCGGCTCGACCCGCGCCGCGAGGTCGCGGACGTCATCGGTCTGCCCGAGGAGGCCGTGGACGGCGGCGCCCAGGGCACGCCGAAGCTCGTCGCGCTCGAGGGACCGGACGAGCGTGTCGGCGAAGCGGTCGAGGAGGTCCGGTGGGAGCTCGTCGAACCCTCGGCCGTAGGCGGCGGGCAGGCCGCGACGCAGGCAGGCGAGGTTCAGCGCGTGGTCGCGCACCGCGCTGACGGCGTGTTCGGCCTGCCACGGTCGGCCCCGCTCGATGCAGGCGCGCGCGTGCAGCGCGAAGACGACCGACCACCCGAACACGTCCGGCGCCGACGGCGGCGGCGGATACCGCGTCACGTGCTCGCCGAACAGGAGCCGGAACGTCGGGCCGGCCTGGCGGAACTCCGGCGCGGGCGCGAACGACAGATCGACCTGCAGCCCGTCGGGGAGCAGGAAGACCCGGTAGACGGTCGCCCCGACGGCCAGGTCGAGCAACGCCACCGCGTCGAACTCGCGGGCCATGGCGCCGGTCCAGTCGTCGATGACGTCCGAGAGCGCGACGGTCTCGTCGACGCCGAAGGTCAGATCGAGATCGGACCACCGGTCGCCGCCTCCCGTGGCCAGCGACCCCACGGCCGCGGCGGCGACCACCCGCGGGTCGGAGGTCGCCCGTTCGATGATCCGGTCGCGTACGCGGTCGCGGTCGTCGGTCGAGAACACGACCCCTACGGCTTCGCGGGGAGCGAGGACGCGTAGGCGACGCCACGCTCGACCCACTCGGCGAGGTCGGCCTCCGTCCGGACGTCTTCGGCGTCGACACGGACCCAGCCCTGCAGCGGCCGGCCGCGCATCGCGAACGAGTGGGCGCGCGTGGTGCTCACCAGCGCGTCGGTCTCGGCCGGGTGGACGCGGACCAGGAGCCCACCCTGGCCGCTCGCCGCCACCGCCATCCGCCCGCCGATCAGGAACGCAAGGCCGCCGAACATCCGCTTCTCGCTGAGGTCCGGCCTCTCCCCCACGAGCTCGCGGACGCGCCGCTCGAGGTCTTCGTCGTATGGCATGGCGGCATGATCGCCGCCCCGCCGGCTCGGAGCGGCGCCGCCGGTCGGACTAGCTGCCGCCGCGCGCTTCGGGGTCGTCGGCGAGCGGCGCGTCGGCGTCCTCGCCGACCGGACCGCCCAGCACGGGATCGCGGGTCGCACCCTCGTCGAGGGTGGCCCAACCGTCGCCGGTCGTCGGACCCTTCAGTGCGTCCCCCACGTCGGAGAGCTTGTCCTTGGCGTCGTCCAGAAGCCCCATCGAGCGTTTCCTTTCCTCGAGTCGTCGTGATCTTCCACCCCGGGCGCCCGGCAAACGTCGAACGTCCCGGTGACTGACGGCGGTAGTCTCCGCCGGTGAACCTCGACTGGCACGCCGAACGGTCGGACCTGCCCGAGTTGGCGCTGCTCGACCAGCTCGCGGAGCGGGGGCCGATCGATCTGGCGGCGGTCAGGTCCTACCGCCTGGGGCGCGTGCGGGCGCAGATGGCGGCTCACTCGCTCGACGCCTGCATCCTGCTCGACCCGGTGAACATCCGCTACGCGACCGGGGCGCGGAACATGCAGGTCTATCACGCGCGCAACCCGTCGCGCTACCTGTTCCTTCCGCAGTCCGGACCGGTGATCCTGCACGACTTCGCCGGCTGCGCCCATCTCGCCGAGGGGCTGGAGACGATCGACGAGGTCCGCCCGACGATCATCGCCAGCTACGTCGCCGCGGGCCCTGCGGTCGCGACGGCCGAGGCGGCCTGGGCAGCACAGGTCGCCGGCCTGGTTCGCGAGCATTGCGGAGCGGGAGCGGCCGTCGGCGTGGAGCGCGTCAACGCGGGCGCAGCGTTGGCGCTCCGCGATCAGGGCTTCCATCTCTTCGACGCGCAGGCGCCGCTGGA
>CADCWC010000372.1:0-2959 GCA_902806305.1 uncultured Thermoleophilia bacterium
GGGTTGCTCGTATCCTCGACGAAGTCCCGCGGCGACCTGACGACCACGCCCGGGCTGTGGTTCTCGGACATCGCCCTGCTCGACAACGTCGAGAACCTCTTCAGCCGCAACGACGGGATCTTCTGGCGCTGGCTGCTCAACAGCCTGCTCTACGCCGGGGTCGGCGCCGCGATCGGCACGCTGCTGGCGGCCATGGCGGGCTACGCGCTCGCCAAGTACGAGTTCCGCGGCCGCGAGGTGCTCTTCGGCGTCATCCTCGCCGGGGTCCTGGTGCCCGCGACGGCGCTCGCGCTGCCGCTGTTCCTCCTGCTCAGCCAGGTGGAGCTCACGAACACCTACTGGGCGGTGTTCCTCCCGAGCCTCGTCAGCCCGTTCGGCGTCTACCTGTCGCGCATCTACGCCGCGGGAGCGGTGCCGGACGAGCTCATCGAGGCCGGGCGGCTCGACGGCGCCGGGGACATGCGGATCTTCTTCTCCATGAGCGTGCGGCTCATGGCCCCGGCGCTCGTGACGATCTACCTGTTCCAGTTCGTCGCGATCTGGAACAACTTCTTCCTGCCGCTCATCATGCTCGTCGACTCCGAGCTCTATCCCGTGACGCTCGGCCTGTTCGCCTGGAACTCGCAGTCCGCCCGCGACCCCGAGCTCGTCACCGCGGTCATCGTGGGCGCCTTCGTCTCCGTCGTCCCGCTCATCGCCGCGTTCCTGATGCTGCAGCGCTACTGGCGCAGCGGCCTGGCCGCCGGCGGGGTGAAGGGGTGAGCCCCGCCGGCCGGCTGTGGGAGCGGCTCGGGGGCCGGATCGCCTTCGGCGGGGACTACAACCCCGAGCAGTGGCCCGAGGCGACGTGGGCCGAGGACGTCGAGCTCATGCAGGCCGCGGGAGTCAACCTCGTGACGGTCGGCGTCTTCTCGTGGGCGATGCTCGAGCCCCGGCCCGGGGAGCTCGACTTCGGCTGGCTGGATCGGGTGGTCGACCTCCTGCACGAGGGCGGGATCGCGGTCGACCTGGCCACGGCGACCGCCTCGCCGCCGCCGTGGCTCGCGGCCCGCCACCCCGAGAGCCTGCCCGTGACCCGCGACGGGGTGCGCCTGTCCACGGGCTCGCGCCAGGCCTACTGCCCGAGCTCGCCGGCCTACCGCGAGGCCGCCGTCCGCATGGCCACCGCGATGGCCGAGCGCTACGGGCAGCATCCCGCGCTCGCCCTGTGGCACGTCAACAACGAGTACGGGGCGCACACGCCCGCGTGCTACTGCGACGTGTCCGCGCGCGACTTCCGCGCGTGGCTCGAGCGCCGCTACGGCGACCTGGCGGCGCTCAACGCGGCGTGGGGCACGGCGTTCTGGAGCCAGCGCTACGGGGCGTGGGACGAGATCCAGCCGCCCCGGCTGGCGCCCTACTCCTCCAACCCGGTGCAGGAGCTCGACTTCCACCGCTTCTCCTCCGACGCGCTGCTGGCCTGCTACGAGCTCGAGCGCGAGGTGCTCGGCCGCCTGACGCCGCAGGTGCCGGTCACCACGAACTTCATGGGCCTGTTCGAGCCCCTGGACTACTGGGACTGGGCGGCGCGCGAGGACGTCGTGTCCCACGACGCCTATCCCGATCCCGAGGACCCCGTCTCCCACGTCGACGCGGCGCTGGCCGCCGACCTCATGCGCTCCCTGCGCCTCGGCCAGCCGTGGATGCTCATGGAGCAGGCGGCGAGCGCGGTGAACTGGCGCCCGCGCAACCGCCCCAAGCGGCCCGGCGCGATGCGGCGGATCTCCCTGCAGGCGGTCGCCCGCGGCGCCGACGCGATCATGTACTTCCAGTGGCGTGCGGCGCGCCGCGGCTCGGAGCGCTTCCACTCGGCGATGCTCCCCCACGCGGGGACGCGGTCCCGCGTGCACGGCGAGATCCGCGCGCTCGGCGCCGAGCTCGGGCGCCTCGCCCCGGTGGTCGGCGCGCGCGTCCCGGCGCAGGTGGCCCTCCTGCACGCGTGGGACTCGTGGTGGGGCCTGGAGGCCCCCGACCACCCGTCGACCGAGCTGCGCCTGGCCGACCGCATCCGCGACCACTACCGGCCGCTGTGGGACGCGAACGTCCCGATCGACGTCCGCCCGCCCGGGGCCGACCTGTCGGCCTACAGGCTCGTGGTGGTCCCGAACCTCTACCTCCTGAGCGCCGAGGCCGCCGCGGGGCTCGAGCGCTACGTGGCCGCGGGCGGCCATCTGCTCGTCTCGTTCTTCTCCGGCGTCGTCGACGAGCAGGACGCCGTCTTCGCCGGCGGCTGGCCCGGGCCGCTGCGCGAGGTCCTCGGGCTGGCCGTGGAGGAGCACTGGCCGCTGGCGCCCGGCGAGACCCTCGGCCTGCGCGGTCCGGACGGCACGGTGCTCGGGACGGCCTCGCAGTGGACGGAGGTGGTGATCCCGGCCGGTGCCGAGGTCGTCGCGCAGCTCGCCGGCGGGGACCTGTCCGGCGGGCCCGCGGTGACGCGCCACCGCCACGGCGACGGGGTCGCCACCTACGTGGCCACCCGGCCCGACCCCGACGCGATGGCCGCGCTCCTGGCCGCGGCGTGCGCCGATGCGGGCGTCGACGGCCCGCCGCTGCAGGCCCCGCCCGGCGTGGAGGTGGTGCGCCGCGGCGACGCGGTCTTCCTCCTGAACCACACCGGGGAGGCGGTCACCGTCCCGCTCGCACGATCCGCCGCGAGCCTGCTCGACGGGACCCGGCACGAGGAAGCGGTGGAGCTGGCGCCCGGCGGCGCGGAGGTGCTGGCCGAGCCCGCCGCCTGACCGCGGTCGCGGCTCAGGCGGCCGCGGCCTCCTCGCACTGGACCTTGAGGCCGCGGATCGGGGCGTGGATGAGCTGCTCGTGGATGCGGTCCTCCACGGGGCCGCGGATGAGCATCCCGAGGATGCGGCCGGGATCGCCGTGGAGCGTGTAGGTCACGCGGGTGCGGGACGGCCCGAGCTCC
>CADCWC010000372.1:2969-4498 GCA_902806305.1 uncultured Thermoleophilia bacterium
GCCGTTGACCTTCTCGAACGCGATCCGGTGCGGCGCGCCGAGGTAGGAGAAGCGCAGCTGGAGCGACAGCTCCTTGACCTGCGCGTCGGCGACGGTGTCGACGAGCGAGGGACGGCCCTCGCCGTCGCGCTCGAGGACCTGGACCTCCTTGAGCGCGACCTGCCAGGCCGGCGCGCGCTCGATGTCCGCCACGATGGCGAAGACGCGCTCGAGCGGAGCGTCGATGTCGGTGGAATGCGTGCCGTCGAGACTGCCCATGCCCGGGGTCCTACCCGATCGGGGCCGTGCGGCGTCCCGCGGGTGCCAGGTCGGCGCCAAGCCACGCCCCCATCCCGACCGCGCCGGCGACGAGCGCGACGGCAGGCCAGGCGCCCACGACGTCGCCGAGCACGTGGGAGGCGGCGAACGCGGCGGCGTAGAGGACCAGGAGCGACGCGGCCCGGCCGAGCCCCGCTCGTTCGCGCCAGCGCAGCGCGCACCAGCCCGCGCCGAGGACCAGCACGACCCCGCCGGCGGCCCTGATCCCCGTGGCCTCGGCCACGGCGAAGCCGAGCGCGAGCGAGCCGGCGGCGACGGGCCAGGTGGGAAGGCTGCGATCCATGCCGGCCAGGGTAGGCCCCGGTGCGGTGGGTTCCGCGCCGGGCGGGACCGCGCGGCTCCTCACGGTGTCGCGGCCCGGCGCACGGCGGCCCAGGCCACGTCGATCGCCTGCTGCACGGTCTCCCAGTGCACGTTCTCGGGGGTGTCCGTGGGCCAGTGGTAGTTCGACGGGACCTTGAACGGGCCGGCGGCGCCCAGGCAGGCGGCGGGGATCCCGGCCCGCATGGCGGGCAGCGCGTCCGTGCCGCCCGCGCCGAGGCGCAGGCCGCGCCACAGCGGGATCCCGGCGTCCTGCGCGCCGGCCGCCACGAGCGCCTTCGCGCGCTCGTCGTAGTCCCGCACGCGGACCATGCCCTCCCCCTCGAGCAGCGCGAGGCGGTCCGAGCCCAGGCACTCGAGCGCGAGCACCGTGGTGTGGCGGGGATCCAGCTCGGCGCGGTGGCGGCGCACGAAGCCGCGCATGCCCTCCATGAACGACTCCTCGCTGCCCGTGGAGACGAGCAGCACGCGGACCCCGGGGACCGGCTCGGCGGCCAGGCGCCCGGCGATGGCCAGGAGAACCGCCACCGCGGTGAGGTTGTCGTTGGCCCCGGGGACGACGGGCCGGCGCGCGATGTCGGCCATCGCCGCGACGGACCCGAGGGCGATGACCATCCCCGCCAGGCGCAGCGCGCGGATCCCGGCCAGCGCACCCGCCGCCGCGAGCGCAGGGCCCGAGACGATGACGGCGCCCGTCTGCAGGGAGGTGTCGTTGCGCGCGTACGCCTTCGGAGCGATCCGGGCGGCCGCGGGCGCGATCCCCGGATGGAAGATCAGGCCGGAGTGGGCGGCGTCGTGGTGGGCGACGAGGACGAGCGTGCGCCCGGCGCCCGGGTCGCCCGCGTGGGCGACCACGTTCGTCGTGGTCCTGCGCGGCAGCAGCCGGCGCA
>CADCWC010000373.1 GCA_902806305.1 uncultured Thermoleophilia bacterium
ACTCGTGCGGCACGCCATCGACCAGCGTGACCGGCTCGAACGGCGACCGGCTGACGGCCCGCCGGATGGCGAGGCCGAACACGTACGGCCGCGTGTCGGTCAGCCGACCGAGGCGGCGGAGGACGAGGCGGTCGCCGTGGCCGGCCTCGACCTCGCGCGCCGGCAGGCCGTAGGCCCCCGGGGACGCGGCCGGGATGACGCACGCCGCCCAGGCACGGCGGCGGCGCAGGACGTCGGCCTTGTGCCGGGCCTGCGCGCGGCGGTTCTGCGTCCGCCAGCGGGTCAGGACGCGGCGGGCCTGCGCGCGGCTCAGGTTGACGACGCTCGGGCGCTTCTCGGGCGCGAAGGCCCCGATCGGGGCGGGCGTCTCCGCGCAGGCCCGGGCGACCTCCGGCATGGCCGCCAGGTCGACCGTCACGGCGTTGCCCGGCCGGTTGACCACGAGCGGTCGACCCTTGCGGTCGAGGATCTTCCCGCGGGGCGCGTGGACGATGACGGAGCGGGCGCGGTTCTCGTTCGCCTGTGCCTCGAACGTCTCGCCGGACAGGACCTGGAGGACCCAGAGGCGGAAGAAGAGGACGGTGAAGAGCAGCACGGCCACGCCGCCGAGCACCGCCACGCGGAGGGTCAGCTGCGGCGACTGCGGCCGTTCGGGCCGGGGCGGGCGGCCTGCCGAGCGGGTCAGCACTACGCCGTCACCGGTCCACGAACGCCGCTCGGGGCCGCGTCGTCCCGCCGCAGCAGCCGCCGCACCAGGGGGTAGACGGCGATCGCGAGCAGGAGGTTGACCATCGCCGCCGGGATCGCGCCCGCGAACAGCGTCGTGCCGATCGCCGGCCCTGTGCCGACCAGGATCGCCACGGTGAGCGAGCCGAGGTCGGCGAGGACCGACATGGCCGCCACCAGCACGAGCGGCCGCAGGGCGGCACGGTCGTTGACCGACTCACCCCAGGCGCCGGACGCGTAGCCGACCAGGACGAGGATCAGCGCGCTCGCCCCGACCAGGCCGGCGCCGAGGGCGTCGGCCAGGAATCCGCCGTAGAAGCCCGCCAGGGCCCCGACGACCGGTCCGCGCAGGAGCGCCACCGCCACCACCACGACCACGGGCAGGCTCGGCGTCCCGCCGACCACCCGGACGTCCACCACGACCGTCACCTGGAGCAGCACGGCGACCGTCAGGAGGCCCCAGATCGAGAGCGCGTCGAGGCCGCCGCGGAGCAACGGGAAGCCGCGGGACGCGCTGAACCTCTCGCTGAGCTTCACGGTGCGGCGCTCCCGGTCCCGGCCGCGTCGGCGGACGTCAGGACGATCACCGTGGAGAACGTCTCGAGGTCGACCCACGGCGTGACCTGGACCTCCTTGAAGACGCTCGTGTCGCGCAGCGCCACGCCGGTGACCGTGCCGATCGGCAGTCCCTTCGGGAACACGGAGCCGAAGCCGTCGACCTCGTAGCCGCTCGTGACGACCGGGTCGGCCTTCTCGACGACGCGGGTCGGGTCGACCATCCCGAGGCTCTGCAGCGTCCGGTCGCCCGCGTTCGGCTGGAGCACGCCGAGCGTCGTTCGGCCGCCGCGCACGATCATCGCCCCGACGGCCATCGTCGGGTCGGAGAGCAGCGTCACGGTCGCGGTCTCGTCCGTGACGGACGTCACCTTGCCGACGAGCGACGCCCCCGCCTTCAGGTCGACCGTCTTCACGCCGGAGAGCACCGGGTCGTCGACGCGCACGCCGTCCGCCCGCCCCACGCCGATCACGACCTTGGCGGTCAGGAGCTGGGGCGAGCGCGTCAGCACCCGCGCGCCGAGCGGCCGGAGCCCCTCGCGCCGTCGGAGGGTGGCGAAGGCCTTCGACTCGGTGTAGTTCAGCTCCTGCAGCAGCTCGTCGGCCTCCCGCCGGTCGATCTCCCGGTCGCTCAGTTCCTGCCGCAGCCGCGCGTTCTCCTCGCGGAGCCGGTCGCGCTCCGCCGCCGCGTCGCCGAGCCCGCGAGCCCACGTCGCGGCGTCGCGGAACGGCTGCGCGACGCGCTGCACGACGCCCTCGGCCGGCGCGGCCGCCTCGACGAGGCGGGCCTGCACGGCGTGCAGCGGTCCCGACTCGGGCTCCCGGAAGTAGACGGTCACCGACGCGAGCGAGGCCGCCAGGAGGACGGCCAGCGTCAGGCGCCGGAACAGTCGGGAGGAGTGAGGCATCTGGTCGGTTCTCCAGGCTCAGAGGCAGCGGGGCGCCGTGAGGGCACTGCGCCCACGGCATCCGAGACGCGCGTTCCGCGGCCCGAGGCACTCCGGCCGGAATAGTAGAGGATGCCTCGGCGACCGCGGCCCGACCGCGAGACCGCCCGTGCGCCGCGACGGGTATCGTGCCGGCATGAGCGTCGACCAGATCACCCCGCAGGAGGCGGCGGCCGCCGCCGAGGCCGGTGCGCTGCTCGTGGACGTCCGTGAGCACGACGAATGGGAGGCCGGACACGTCGCGGGCGCGGTGCACATCCCGCTCGGCGAGCTGGGCGACCAGCTGGCCGCGCTCGACCCCACGCGCCGGACCGTCTTCGTCTGCCGGGTCGGTGGACGTTCCGACGTGGCGGCCGGCGTCGCCGACCGCGCCGGGTTCGCCGCCCCGGCGAACCTCGAGGGCGGCCTCCGCGCCTGGGAGGCCGCCGGCCTGCCGATGGAGCCCGACGGCGCCGAGGTCGTCTAGTGGATCCCGAGCAGGAGCGCGGGGACGTCCCGCTCGAGGGCTTTCCGCCGCTCCCGCCGGACCCGCACGCCGACGAGCCGAGCTACGACGCCGACGAGCCTGTCGCGCTCAGCATGCGGGTGGCCGAGGGCCACGCCATGCCCGGCGTGGTCGAGCTGGTCGTCGACCCGGCCGACGACCGACCGCGCTGGCGGGTCGCAGCGGGCGACGAGGAGCCGGAGGCGGCGCTCGACGTCGACGCGCGGCAGGCGACGCTCGGCGAGCTCGTGGACGTCCACCCCGCCCTCGAGCCGCTGCTCCTGCTCGACCAGCCCGGGCGCTACACCTGGGACCGCGGCTATCAGGCGTTCATGACGGCCGAGGATCACGAGGACCTCGACCGCTGAGACGCAGCCGCGCCGGCGGCCGCCGGAGCCGGCCCCAGCGCGACGCGCGGTTCCGCCGCTACGGGCGCCCGGCCGCGAGCCAGCGTCGACCGAAGGCCAGCGCCCCTTCCTCGTCCGTGACGGTGCCCGCGGCCTGCTCCTCGAGCACGGCGGCCACGAGCCGGCCGAGCTCCGGTCCGGGCGGGACGTCGAGCGCGCGGGCCAGGCGGTCCCCGGGGACGAGCGGTCGCGGCGGCACGGTGCCCAGCGCGACGTACCCGCGGGCGAGCTGCGCGGCCGCCTCCTGGTGGCGCCGCAGGCCGCGCAGCCGCGTCCGCCGGCCCCGCGTGGCCAGCCGGTCGCCGAGCGACAGGACGAGCGACGGCAACGTCCACGGCTGCGTGGCGAGGGCGTAGCGGTAGACGGTGCGGGCGTCGAGCGGCCGTCGCGCCACGAGGAAGCCGAGCGTCAGGTGCTCGCGCACCAGCACCGCGCAGAAGCGCCGGAGCGCCGTGCCCGCCCGCAGCCGCTCGAGCGCGGCGTCGGCCGCCGCGACGCCCTGCTCGCTGTGCCCGAGGAACTTGACGCCCGCGGGGGTCTCCGTGCGGGTCCACGGCTTCGCCACGTCATGGAAGAGCGCCGCCCAGCGCAGGCCGAGCCGCACGTCGACGCTGCCGTCGAGCGGTGCGTCGAGCGCGGCGCCGACGGCCGCGACGACGTCGGCCGGGAAGTAGTCGCCGAGGTGCGCGGCGATGTCGGCCGTCGAGTCGAGGACGTGCAGCGTGTGGCCGAGGACGTCGAGGTGGTGGAAGTCGTTCTGCGGGACGTCGCGCAGCGCGGCGATCTCCGGCAGGACGGTCGCGAGCACGCCCAGCCGCTCCGTCAGCTCGAGCGCGTCGATCGGGTCGCGGACCGCGAGCAGGCGATGCAGCTCGGCGAGCCGTCGCTCGCCCGCGGGCTCGTCGGCCCGGTGGGCGTCGCGCCGCGCGAGGGCGACCGTCCCCTCGTCCACGACGAACCCGAGCTCCGCCGCGAGGCGCGACAGCCGGAGCAGCCGCAGCGGGTCGTCCCGGAACGCGTCGGGTCCGACGGCGCGCAGCGTCCGGGCCTCGAGGTCGGCCAGTCCGCCGTGCGGATCGAGGACGGTCCCGTCGTCCGGGCGGACGGCGACCGCGTTGACCGTCAGGTCGCGGCGGGCCAGGTCCTCGGCCAGCGTCCCCTGTCGGACGGTCACGTCGACGACGCGCCCGCCGTCGCGCTGCACGCGCCACGCGCCGTGTCGCTCCGAGAGCGGGAACGCCACGCCGCCGCCCGCGCCGGCGAGGGCGCGCGCGACGCCGCGGGGGTCGTCGGGGACGACGAAGTCCCAGTCGAGCACGGGCCGGTCCAGCAGCAGGTCCCGGACGGCTCCGCCCACGAGCCA
>CADCWC010000374.1 GCA_902806305.1 uncultured Thermoleophilia bacterium
CCGCGGCGGGCGACTCGGGTGCCGTGCCGGGCGCCTCGGGCGACGGCGCCGGAACGGTCGGCGGGCCGCTCGCCTCGAGCGCCACCGCGTCGTTCGAGCCCTCGTCGGCGCCCGCCCCCGCGTCGGCGGCGACGCCGGTCGCGGCGCCCGAGCCGCCGATGACGGCGATCCGCGTCCCGACGGGCACGGTCTCGCCCTCCTCGTGGAGGATCTCCGTGATGACGCCCGCGCCGGGGGAGGGGACCTCGGTGTCGACCTTGTCGGTCGAGATCTCGACGATCGTCTCGTCCGCCTGGATCGTCTCCCCGACGCCCTTCAGCCAGCGGCTGATCGTCCCCTCGGAGACGCTCACGCCCATCTGCGGCATCACCACGTCGACTGCCATGCTCAGATCCCTCTTCCTTAGTAGCTCGCGAGACGGTCGATCGCGCGGAGCACGTCGTCGACCTGCGGGATGAACGCCTTCTCGAGCGGTGGGGAGAAGGGTACAGGGGTATCGGGCGCCGCCACCCGGAGGATCGGGGCGTCGAGCAGCTCGAACGCCTCCTCCGCGACGGTGGCCGCGATCTCCGCGCCGAAGCCGGCCGTCCGGGTGTCCTCGTGCAGGACGAGCAGCTTCGCGGTGCGCGCGACGGAGCTGAGCACCGCCGTCCGGTCCCACGGCGTGATGGTGCGGAGGTCGAGGACCTCGACCGAGGTGCCGTCGCGCTCGGCGGCGCGGGCCGCGGCCTCGTCGGCGGTGTGGACCATCGCCCCCCAGGTCACGATCGTCAGGTCGGAGCCCGCCCGGTGGACCCGTGCCTCGCCGAACGGGATCGTCCAGTCGCCCTCGGGCACCTCGCCCTTGATCCGACGGTAGAGGTGCTTGTGCTCGAAGTAGAGGACCGGGTTCGGGTCGCGGATCGCCTCGACCAGGAGGCCCTTGGCGTCCTCGGGCGTCGACGGGCAGACGATCTTCAGCCCCGGGATGTGGGCGAACGACGACTCGGGGTTCTGGGAGTGGAACGGCCCGCCGGAGAAGCCGCCGCCCGACGGCAGCCGCACCACGAACGGCAGCGGCGAGCCGGCCCGGTAGTGCTGCTTCGCCGCCACGGTGACGAGGTGGTCCCAGGCGCACGACACGAAGTCGGCGAACTGCATCTCGGCCACCGGGCGCATGCCCATCATCGAGGCGCCCGTGCAGGCACCCACGATGGCCGTCTCCGCGAGCGGCGAGTCGAGCACCCGCCACGGGCCGAACTCGCTCTGGAAGCCCTGCGTGACCTTGAACGCGCCGCCGTAGACGCCCACGTCCTCGCCGATCACGAACACCCGCTCGTCGCGCCGCATCTCCTCGCGCAGGCCGTCCGAGATCGCCTGCAGGTAGGTCCTGACCGCCACCGTCCTCGCTCCCCCTATTTGTGGTGCGGCGCGTCGAGCTCGGCCGGGTCGACGTAGACGCCGTCGAGCACCGTGGCCGGGTCGGGCAGCGGGCTCTCGTCCGCCCGCCGGACCGCCTCGTTGAGCAGCTGCTTGACCTCGAGCCGGATCGCATCGTCCCGCTCCTCCGCGAAGCCGGGGACGTGCTCGGCCAGGAAGGCCCGGTAGCGCTCGATCGGGTCGCGCTTGGCCCAGGCCTCGTGCAGCCCCTTCGGCACGTAGAACGCGTCGTCGTGGACGGCGTGGCCCTCCATCCGCAAGGTCACGATCTCGAGCAGCGTCGGGCCGCCCCCCTCACGCGCCTTCTCGATCGCCCGCCGGGCCTCGCGGTGGACCGCGAGCACGTCCGTGCCGTCGACGACGACGCCCTCGAAGCCGTAGCCGGTCGCCCGGTCGGCGAGCCGGCCACTCGGGAACTCGAGCGCGTTCGGCGTCGAGTACGCGAACCCGTTGTTGTCGATCACGAACACGACCGGGAGCTGCCGCACCCCTGCGAAGTTGAGCGCCTCGTGCCAGTCGCCGCGTGAGGTCGCGCCGTCGCCGGACCAGGCCACCGCCACCCGCGGCTGGTTCCTGAGCCGGAAGGCGAGCGCCGCGCCGACCGCCACGGGCGCCATCGCGGGCAGGTGCGAGACCATGGCCACGAGCCCGAGGCGGAAGTCCGCCATGTGCACGTTGCCGTCACGGCCGCGGGCGAAGCCGTCGACCCGGCCCAGGTACTGGGCGAAGATCCGCCACGGCTCCGTGCCGCGGGCGATGTGGACGCCCATGTCCCGCTGGATGGGGCAGCCGACGTCGTCCAGCCCCATCGCGAACCCGACCCCGACGGCCCCGGCCTCGTTGCCGCGACCGGTGTAGAACGACCCCGGGATCTTGCCCTGCCGGTAGAGGATGTGCCCGCGCTCCTCGATCCCGCGCGTCACGAGCAGGTGGCGGTAGATGAGGAGCAGGTCCTCCTGGTCGAGCCCCGCCGCCCGCGCCTCGGCGGGCGTGGCCACGGCGGCGGCTTCGCGGGCGACCATGGTCGGAGCCTACCGCGTTTCGGAGCCGACGCGATGGGGGCAGGCCGGGGCGTGAGCCCCGCGGTGGAGACGCGCGACCTGCGCAAGCGGTACGGCTCGCACGTCGCCCTGGACGGCGTCGACCTCGGCGTCCCGGAGGGCACGATCTACGGCTTCCTGGGCCCCAACGGGTCCGGGAAGACCACGACGATGCGCATCCTCCTCGGCCTGCTGCGCGCGGACGCGGGATCCGCACGGGTCCTCGGCGGCGACGCCTGGGACGACGGTCCGCGCCTGCGCGCCGACGTGGGCTACCTGCCGAGCGCGCCCGGCCTCCACGGCCGCATGCGCGGGCGGCACGCCCTCGAGCACTTCAGCCGGCTCGACCGACGGCCGCCCGTGCTGCGGGCCGAGGCCTGTCGGGCGCTCCGGCTCTCGGACGCCGATCTCGACCGTCCGGTGCGCGCGTACTCGCGCGGCATGCGGCAGAAGCTCGCGATCGTCGGAGCCGTCCAGCACGACCCCCGACTGCTCGTCCTGGACGAGCCGACGGAGGGGCTCGACCCGCTCGTCCAGGACGGGTTCTTCGAGCTCCTGCGGCGGAGACGGGAAGGAGGCCGAACGGTGCTCTTCTCGTCCCACGTCCTGTCCGAGGTCGAGCTCCTGTGCGACCGGCTCGCGATCGTGCGGGCCGGGCGGATCGTGGGCGAGGGCACCATCGCCGAGCTCCGTGGCGGCCGGCCCCGCCGCGTCGCCGTCACGCTCCACGACACGGCGGGCGAGGTCCGCCTGCCCGGCGCGGAGCTCGTCGAGCGGCCGGGCGGGCGCCTGGCGTTCCGCCACACGGGTCCGCCCGGCCCGCTCCTGGCCGCGCTCGCGGCGCTCGACCCGCTCGACGTGACCATCGACGAGCCGCCCCTGGAGGAGATCTTCCTCGACGCGTACCGGGACTCGCCCGCGTCGGAGCGGCGCGGGGTCACCGCGTGACGGCCGTCCTGCGGCGCATCGTCTGGGAGCAACGCGTCCGGCTGCCGCTGCTCCTCGTCCTGAGCGCCCTCTGGGGGCTCCTGATCGTGCTGATCTTCGACACGGCGGACCCCCGCCAGCGAGACCTGTCCGCCCAGCCCGGGAACGTGGCGGTCGCGGCGCGCGTGCTCGGCATCGACCCGTTGGCGGCCTGGGTCTCGCTCGGACAGCTCCATCCGGTGTTCCTCGTGGCGTCCTGCCTGTTCGCGGTCGGGCTCGGGATCCGCTCGGTGGCGGGCGAGCTCGAGGCCGGCACGCTCGAGCTGACCCTGGCGCGGCCGCTCCGGCGCCGCGACCACCTGACCGCCTACCTCGTCGCGCTCGCGCCCGGCTGCGCGCTGCTCGCGCTGGCCTTCGCGGCCGGCGCCGTCACCGCCGACGCGCTGTTCGACCCGCCCGGCGGCCCGCTGCGCGTGAGCCGGATGCTGCTCTCGGCCGTCGGCGCGACGCTGCTGCTGGCCGCCGTGGCGGCCCTCTCGGTCCTGATCTCGACCCTCCACGTCGAGCGCGGACGCGCGCTCGCGTGGGCGCTCGGCATCCTGCTCGTGATGTACGCCGGGGCCTTCCTCCTGCCGCTGTGGTCGCCCGCCGCACCGGTCGCGCGCCTGAGCCTGTTCTGGTACTTCACGCCCGGCCCGACGATCCAGGACGGCGACGTCCCGTGGCGCGACTGGGCCGCGCTCGCCGCCTTCACGCTGGTCGCCGTCACCGCCGCCGTGCGGATCTTCACGCGCCGCGACCTCGCCGGCTGAGCCCGGCGGGTCTCAGCCTGGATTCACCGTTCCGGCGTCCCGCCACGGTGCGTTCTCGGACGTCTCGGACGTGCTGCTGCGGCGCAGGGCAGGCTGGAAGCCTGTTCAAGCCGCGGCAGCACGGAGCGCACCGCCTGGGTAGGAGGCCGCGTAGCGGTCGGAGCCCAGGCGGGAAGCGGCCGGGACGCCCCGAGGACGTACCGGGGCCGACGGCGAACGGTGTATCCAGGCTCAGCCGACGGCCCGGGCCGCCGGACGGGGAAGGG
>CADCWC010000375.1 GCA_902806305.1 uncultured Thermoleophilia bacterium
CATCGTGGCCGGCATCCGGACCGCCGTGAAGCGGCGCTACGACGTCGTGAACATGTCCTTCGGCAGCTTCGGGGCGAGCCTGCCCCAGCTCCTCGCCATCGACTACGCCCACCGGCGCGGCCTGCTCCTCGTGGCCGCCGCGGGCAACGAGTTCGCCGACTCGAAGAACCCGAACCCCGACACGTTCCCGGCGCTCTTCCCGCACGTCCTGACGGTCCCCGCCACGGACGCGGGAGACCTCGTGGCGCCGTTCTCGAACCGCAAGGACGCGAACGACGTCAGCGCGCCCGGCGTCGGCGTGGTCGGCGCCATCCCGGCCGGGTTCGACCTCGTCGGCAAGGGCTTCGCGGCCCCGGGGGCGTGCAGCGCGGAGGTGCCCGCGACGGCGGGCTGGTGCAACGTCAGCGGCACGTCCTTCGCGGCCCCGATGGTCGCCGCCGCCGCGGCCTGGATCTGGTCGGCCCGGCCCCGTCTGACGAACGACCAGCTGTTCAACCTCCTGCGCTTCTCGGCCCGCGACGTGGGCAAGGACGGCTTCGAGCGCAGCACCGGCTTCGGCGTGGTGTCGATCCCGCGGGCGCTCGCGCGGCGGGCGCTGGCCGACGATCCGCAGGAGCCGAACGAGGACATCGGGCTCGTGAACGGCACGCTCCTCGGCGGCAGCGCGACGCCGTTCATCCTGCCGCGCGGGAAGCGCGTGCGCTACCTCGACGCGTCGCTCGACTTCACCGAGGACCCGATCGACGTCTACCGGGTCGCGATGCCGCAGAACGGCAGGCTGCGGGTGACCATCAAGGCGCGCCACGGCGCCGTCTTCGCGGCGGTGTTCCGGCGCAAGGCCCGGAGCGTCGGCTTCTTCGCCGACGCCCGCGACCGCGACATCCTCGGCGCGGCGGACGCCCGACGGGGCCGGGCCGGGCAGGTGGTCGTCCGCGCCCAGTCGCGCGGGCCGGTGTACGTCGCGGTCGGGACGCCGCGCGGCTCGGGCGGCGGCGAGTACCGCCTGCAGCTGCGCCGCCTGCCCGGCTGACGCGTCGCGGCGGCCGGGCGGCCGGGAGGAGGTCCGGCGCGGGTGCAGAAGACCTCCGCGCCATGCCGCTCGACCATCAGGACCGGGACGCCCCCTCGGGGGGCGATCCGCACACGGCCGAGGTGGAGTCGGGCCTGCGGGCGCTGGAGCACCACCTGTCCCGTCACGCGGCGTTCGACCGCTGGTGTGCGGACCATGCCCGCCGCTACGGGAGGGCGCCCGGCGAGGCGCCGCCGACCGACGCGGGCGAGGCGGACGAGCCGCCCGCCTGACGGTCCGTCAGCGCAGCCGGATCTTGCGCCGGACCGCCGTCGGCGGCGGGCCCGGCACGCCGTCGGCGTAGCGCACGACCAGGTCGACGGTGCGCGCGCGCAGGCCCCTGAGCGGGAACGCGACGCCGGCCGTGCGGCCGAGGGTCGCCGACGGCCCGGCCGAGAGGCGGACGCGGCGGCTCGCGACACGACGCCCACGGATCCGCACGTCGACCTGCACCGTGCCGGTCGCCCGGCTCCGCACGGCCACGAGCAGGCGACCGCGGCGCCGGTCGACCCGCTGGTCGACGGCGAGCAGCGAACGCCCCTCGGGCGTGAGCGCGACCCGTCCCGAGGCGGTCGGCGTGACGCTCGTCCCCTCCGTCCGGAACACCGTCACGCTGAGCGTCCAGCGCGGCGTGCCGGACCCGGGCGCGTAGCGCACGCGCGGATTCGGCAGGGACGACGTGCGCGGGGTGGCGCCGTCGCCGAACGTCCACAGGTAGACGGGAGCCGGACGGACCGCGAGCGCCGTCGCCTCGACGTCCTCGTCGCGCAGCACCGAGGAGAACTGGACGGTGTGTCCCGTCGCGCGGGCCGAGGTCGTGACGGACACGGGACCGTAGACCGGCTCGACCTTGACGAAGGTCGTGCCGAGCGCCGTCCCGCCGACCTGCGGCGTCGTGTCGGACACCTGGACGCCGATCGCCAGGGGGCTGACGTTCCGCAGGCCGGGCGGCAGGTCGACCGTCAGTTCGCCTCCCGGCGTGAGCGTGACCCGGCCCGCGAGGCTCGCCGGGACGCTCGAGAGCGACCACGTCAGGACGTCGCCCGCGTCGGCGTCGGTGGCCGTCAGCTGCAGGCGTGACGTCGAGCCCTGCGGCACGGTCCGCGCGCGGGCGTCGATCTGGACCACCGGCGTGGCGTTGCTGACGCTGACGGGCTGCTCGGCGGCGGCCGCACCGGTGTAGCCGTCGGTGGCGGTGAAGCGCACGGCGTCTGCGCCTGCGAAGCCGGGCTGCGGGCGGTAGACGCCGCCCGAGGCGTCGCCCGACGCGGCGCTCGCGGTGAGCGTGACCGGGTCGCCGTCGTCGTCGCTCGCGACCGGCGGCGCGAGCGCCACGGCCTGGTTCTTGCCGGTCACGAGCGCGCCGCCGAGGCCGGAGAGGACGGGCGGCGTCCGGCCGTGCGTCTGCGGCAGATAGCTGATGTCCGAGCCGCGGCCGAGGACCGCCACGCCGCGGCCGCCGCGGGCACCGTCCGCGGCGTCGACCGGGGCCGTCGAGAGGGCGTCGCTGCGCTCGCCGAAGGTGGGGGTCCCGCCGATCGTCGCCGGGGCCACGGCCGCCGTGCCGGAGAGCGCCACGGTCCGGCCCCAGGTCACGCCGTTCGTCGAGGCCTGGAAGGGCTGCGCGGCCGTCTGGCCTGCGAGGCGCACCTGGAACGTGACGTCGGCCCGGAGGCGGCCGGCGGCGTCGGCGTTCGGCGACACCCCGACCGCGGGCAGGAACTCGGCCGCGCCCGCGGCCGGTCCGGCGACCACGTGCGGCGCCGTCCACGTGACGCCGCCGTCGGCCGAGCGGCTGTGGAGCACGTCGACGTCGCCGCCGGAGCTCGCCGTCCAGACGAGGTGCAGGCCGCCGCCCGCGTCGACGGCGAGGTCGGGCGCGGAGGTGATGTCCGGGCCGCCGTCCGGGAGCGCCGTCACCGGGGTGAAGGGTGCCGTGGCGCCGGCCTCGTCGCACGTCACGCGCCCCGCCGCGCGCGCGCAGCGGTGCACGACGATCTCCGCCGCGCCGCCGCCGTGGCGGAGGAAGCCGAGATAGGTGGCGGTTCCGTTGCCGGCCAGCACGGGGCCCTCGGCGTTCGAGACCTCGAGCGCTGCCTCGTAGCTGCCGGTCCCCTCGTCCAGGGACCACGCCTCGACG
Organism: uncultured Thermoleophilia bacterium; assembly: GCA_902806305.1. Taxonomy (GTDB): domain Bacteria; phylum Actinomycetota; class Thermoleophilia; order Gaiellales; family F1-60-MAGs149; genus CADCWC01. The sequence continues at coordinate 3,210 of CADCWC010000375.1, forward strand.
CTCGGCGGGCCGCCGGCACACGCCCGGCGCTCGACCGCGAGGAGCGGTCGCGACCCGGACCCCGTCGCGTCGACGGCGACGGTCGGCCGCGACCGGACCCGGGCGCCCGTGTTGGCCACGACGAGCTCGGCCGCGGCGGCGAGCACGCCCGCGCTCGTCGTCGGGGCGACGTAGATGCCGCTGCCGGAGCGGCACGGCCGATCGACGGAGCCCTGCACCTCCGACGCCTGGAGCGCCAGGAAGCCGCCGTCCGCGCTCAACGCCACGGCGGGCGTCCCGCGGTCCTCGACCGGGTCCGTCGCCGAGAGCGGCGGGTCGAGCGTCGGCGTCACGGGACCGGTCCACGACGCGCCGTTCGTCGACCGCCAGACGCGCGTGCCGGCGGGCGAGCTCGCCGTGGCGTGACCGGAGGCGGCCACGAGCAGCGGTCCCGCCGTCCCGGGCGCCGCCGCCAGCTGGGGGCTGAGCTCGATCGAGCCCGGGCCCGGCAGGGGCGCGGCGAGCCCCGTCGACGGTACGCCGAGCAGCACGGCGAGCGGGACCAGGAGGCGGAGGGATCTCGGCATGGGAAGGGGCGCGTGCGGCGACGCCCTGCATCGAACGATACGGGCCAGGGCCCCGGGGAGCCACAGAGCGCCACGGTAGACTCCCGCCTGTTCTACGAGCCTTGCCTTCGCGTCGTTCACCGAGAGCCAGTGTCCACCTACCGCCCCGTCGTCGAGAAGCCCGACCATCCCGCGCTCGAGCACGCGATCCTGGAGCTCTGGGAGCGGGACGGCACGTTCGAGCGCCTGCGCGAGCAGAACCGCGGCGGGGAGCCGTTCTCGTTCGTCGACGGGCCGATCACGGCCAACAACCCCATGGGCGTGCACCACGCGTGGGGCCGCTCGCTGAAGGACCTGTTCCAGCGCTACAAGGCCGGACAGGGCCACGAGCTCCGCTACCAGAACGGCTTCGACTGCCAGGGGCTGTGGGTCGAGGTCGAGGTCGAGAAGGCGCTCGGCCTGAACTCGAAGCGCGAGATCGAGGAGTACGGCCTGGCCCGGTTCGCCGAGGCGTGTCGCGACCGGGTCGCCGAGTACGCGGGCGTCCAGACGCGGCAGTCGATCCGGCTCGGCCAGTGGATGGACTGGGACCGGTCCTACTACACGTTCACCGACCCGAACATCGCCTACATCTGGCGCTTCCTCAAGGAGTGCGAGCGGCAGGGCTGGCTGTACAGCGGGCACCGGCCGATGGTGTGGTGCCCGCGCT
>CADCWC010000376.1 GCA_902806305.1 uncultured Thermoleophilia bacterium
GGGGGGAGCGCGGGGGAGACCGACTGGCCTCAGATCCTCGCCTGGTACGACGAGCTGGTCGCGCTGACGGCCGACCCGGTGCGCGAGGATCCCGCCGCGGTGCTCGGCCGCGCGGTCGCGGTCGGCCACGTCCTCGGCGCCGCCGCCGGGCTGCGAGAGACGGAGCGGCTGCGCGAGGTGCTCGGCGAGCGGCACCGGTGGCACGCCGTGCGCGGACACCTGCACGAGCTCGCCGGCGACCTGCCCGCCGCCGCCTCGGCGTACGCCGACGCCGCCCGCCGGTCGGCGAACATCGCCGAGCGCGACCACCTGGTCCGTCAGGCCGCCCGGGCGCGAGCCGCTTCTGCTCGTCCCATCAGCGGTTCGGCTCGGGGAACGTGATGTCGGAGCGGCGCCCGAGTCGACCGCTCGATGGAGGCGACGAGCGTCCGGCGCGCTGCATCGCGTCCGTCGGCGGCCGTCTCAGGCGGTCGTCAGGGCGATCCGCAGCCCGTCGGGCCCGGCGTCCAGCGTCAACGCCAGCAGGCTCGGCACCCACGCGTGGGCCGGCGCCGCGGCGTGGGGTCCGAGCCGGTCGCCGACCCCGACGACGGACATCCCCGCGGCGCGGCCCGCCGCGACGCCCGCGCCTGCATCCTCCACGACGAGACACCGGGCCGGCGGAACCCCGAGCCGCCGCGCCGCGGCGAGATAGCCGTCCGGAGCGGGCTTGCCCACGGCCACATCGTCGGCGGTCACCATGATGCGAGGGCGATCGAGGCCGGCCGCAGCGAGCCGCACGGAGGCGAGCTCGGCCGTGCACGCCGTGACGATGGCGCGGCGGGCGTCGTCGAGCGACGCGAGCAGGTCCCGGGCGCCTGGCAAGGCGGCGACGCCGTCGGTGTCGGCACACTCCCAGCGCAACATCTCGTCGTCGTCCGCGACGTTCTGCGCGGCCGGCCGTCCCGGCAGGAGCTCGGCCATGACGTCCCGGCCGATGCGTCCGTGCACGCGGTCGAGGAACGTCTCCGGGTCGAGGCCGACGCCGGCCGCCCATCGCCGCCAGCAGCGCTCCACGACGGCGTCGGACCGCACGAGCGTGCCGTCGAGGTCGAAGAGCACGGCGTCGACCTCGACGACGTCGGCCTCCACGCCCGCAAGCGTACGTCGGACGAGGCGTCCGAGCGCTATCGTCGGGCGATGCCGCTCATCGTCTGGGCTCGGTGCGGTCACGTCGTCGAGCGCGCCGGCGCGTGATGCGCCCCTCCGACCTTCCGTCGGCGACGTGGCACGCCGCCTGGCACGAGGTGCTGCCCGGCGTGCTCCGCTTCCAGGACAGCTGCAACGTCTACGCGGTGATCGGCCCGGACGGGGTGCTCGTCGTCGATGCCGGCACCGGCGCCTGGCTCGACGCGGTCGACGTCCTGCCGGGCGAGGTGACCGCGGTCGCGTGCACGCACTACTTCCGTGACCACGCCGCGGGCGCTGCCCGCGCCGCCGAGCGCGGCATCCCGGTGCTCGTCCCCGCGGGCGAGCGGGAGCTCTTCGCCGAGCCCGACCTCCACTTCCTGCGCCGCGAGTCCTACGTGATCTACACCAACACGTGGGACCACTTCGCTCCCGTGGAGGCGATCCCGGTCGCGGGCGTGCTCGAGGACCACGCCTCGCTCTCCCTGGCCGGCCTCGACGTCGAGGTCGTGCCGCTGGCCGGCGCCACACCCACTCAGATCGGGCTGGACGTGACGCTGCCCGACGGCACCCACGTCGTCCTCTGCGGAGAGACGATCCACTCGCCCGGTCGGGTCCCCCGTATCGCGCCGCTCGAGTACGGCTACGGTGACCTCCCCGGCGCCGTGGGCGTGATCATCGCGGCCCGGGACCTGCGTCGGCGGCGACCGGCCGCACTCCTGCCGAGTCTCGGCGAGCCTGTCGTGGACGACGTCGACGGAGCGCTGGTCGAGCTCGAGCGGAACCTCCGCGCCCACCGGCGCGCCCGCCCGTTCGAGGACGACCGCTGGAACCTGCTCGACCGCGATCCGCTGGACCGCGTGTCGCCGAGCGTCTGGCGCACGGCGAGCTCGAACTGCGTGGCGACGTTCGTGGTCGCGCCGTCCGGGCGGGTGCTGGCCGTCGACCTCGGCTACGACCCGATCGCCGCCCCGCAGGGCGACAGCAGTCCGGCGCCCCACCGGCGTCGCGGCTCGCTGCGCGCCGTCCGGGAGCTGGGCGAGCGACTCGGCCGCGAGGGCGTCGACCTCGTGCTGCCGAGCCACTTCCACGACGACCACGTCGCCTCGATCCCGCTGCTCCAGCGCGTCCACGGCACGCCGTGCTGGGCGCCGGAGTGGTTCGCCGAGATCCTCGAGCGCCCCGCGGACTACGCGTTCCCGTGCCTCTGGCCCGTCCCCATCGCCGTCGAGCGCCGCCTGCGCGCGGACGAGCCGGTCGCCTGGGAGGGACTCGAGCTGCGCTGCCACCCGCTGTCCGGCCACACGCGGTTCGCGACCGCGATCACCTGGGAGATCGACGGGCTCCGCTACCTGCACACCGGCGACCAGTACCACTCGTCCGCCGGCTGGCTGGCAGGGTTCCCGGCGCCCGCCGACCACACGTACGACTGGACGACCGACGAGATCGCGATGGGGCACGTCTACCGCAACGGCGCGTTCCTGCGGAGCTACGCCGACAGCGCCCGACTCGTCCGCGACTGGCGCCCGGACGTCGTCCTGACCGGGCACCAGCCTGCCATTCGCACGGATGCAGCCTTCTTCGACCGAGTGGACGAGCACGCGCGCCTGTACGAGGACCTGCACCGCCGAGCCGTCGCCCTCGGCGACGACGAGGTCCACTTCGAGCTCGACGGCTGGGGCGGCTGGATCGCGCCCTACCGCAACCACCTGCCCGCGCCGGGCACGCTCCGGGTGTCCGCCACCGTGCGCAACCCGCTGCCGACCGAAGCGCAGCTCGACGCCACGCTCGTCGGCGGGCCGGGTTGGCGTGGGAGCTCGGCCACCGTCCGGGCCGCCGCGCGGACCGAGGTCCGCGTGGAGCTCACGCTCGAGGTGCCGACGCCATGCCGCCGACGACCGTTCGCGGTCGACCTGCGCGCCGACGGACGCCCGTTCGGGCAGGTCGCCGAGGCGCTGGTCACGGTCGGCGGACCGACGTTCTGATCGACCTCACGCGGTGAGCGGGGCGACGGCGCCTAGTTCTCGCTGTCGAGCTCGCTCATGAGGAAGTCCGCGTACCGGCCGCCGGCCGCGGCGCCGACCGGGACCGCGTCCTCGATGCGGGCGAGGTCGCTCTCCCCGAGCACGACGTCGAGGGCCCCGAGGGCCTCGTGGAGGCGATCACGGCGGCGCGCGCCGACCAGCGGCACGACGTCCTCGCCGCGCGACAGCACCCAGGCGATCGCGATCTGCGCCACCGTGGCTCCGTTGGCGGCCGCGACGTCACTCAGGCGGTCGACGAGCGCCAGGTTCTGCTCGAGGTTCTCGCCCTGGAAGCGCGGGCTGATGCCGCGGAAGTCGTGCGCGGTCAACGCACGTTCCGCGCTCCAGTGCCCGCTGAGCAGGCCGCGCGAGAGGACGGCGTAGGCAGTGACGCCGATCCCGAGCTCACGCGCCGTGTGGAAGATGTCCCGCTCCGGCCCGCGGGAGATGAGGGAGTACTCGATCTGCAGGTCGCTGATCGGATGCACCGCCGCGGCGCGGCGGAGCGTCTCGGACCCGACCTCGGAGAGGCCGACGTAGCGCACATAGCCGGCGGCGACCATCTCGGCCATCGCACCGATGGTCTCTTCGATCGGAACCTGCGGATCGAGCCGTGCCGGACGCAGGATGTCGACGTGGTCCGTGCCGAGCCGGGTCAGCGTCTGCGCGAGCGAGTTCTTCACCGCCGCGGGGCTTGCGTCGAGGCCCACGAAGTCGCCGCCCGGGTCGCGCTGGGCGCCGACCTTGACGCTGATGGTCACGTCGTCGCGGTTCCGATCGCGGAGGGCCTGCGCGATCAGCAGCTCGTTGTGCCCTGACCCGTAGAAGTCGGCGGTGTCGATCAGGTCCACGCCGGCGTCGATGGCGGCGTGGATCGTGGCGATGCTCTCGCTGCGATCGGTCGGGCCGTACAGGTCCGACATGCCCATCGCGCCGAGGCCGAGGGGAAAGACGGTCGGACCGTTGGTGCCGAGCGTTCGATTGGTCATGCTCTCCACGATGGACGCAGGCCCGCGCGATCGCCAACGCCCGTTGCGCGTGGCTCGACAACGATCGCGACCGAGCGGCGGCGATGCCTGACCTGCGCCAACTCCGCACCTTCGTCGCCGTGGCCGAGGAGCTCAACTTCACGCGAGCCGCGGAGCGCCTCGTGCTCGGACAGCAGGCGGTGTCGCGCACGGTCGCGGCGCTCGAGCGGGATCTCGGAGCGCAGCTGCTGGAGCGCACGTCCCACGCGGTGCGACTGACGCCGGCGGGGGAGGAGCTGC
>CADCWC010000377.1:0-2197 GCA_902806305.1 uncultured Thermoleophilia bacterium
AGCCGGCGGTCCGCCTCCTCGGCCGGCGCCCGCCGCGTGCCGCCGCAGCGGGCGCAGCGGACGAGCACGGCCGCCTGCACGTCGCCCCACCACGCGCTCCCGGCGAGCGCCGCCTCATCGCCGCATCGACGGCACCGCGTCCGGTGCCAACGACCCTCCCGGACGCGAGCCGCGTCGAGGACGGCCCGTCCGAGCGTCTCGAGCCGGTCCGGATCGCACCGCTCGAGCGTCGCCCGCGAGAGCGCCACGGCGAACGGGTTGACGTCGAGTCCGACGGCGGCGCGGCCGAGGACGGTCGCCTCGAACGGCGTGACGCCGGAACCGCAGCACGGGTCGAGGACCGTGTCGCCGGGACGCGTGTGTTCCTCGACGAGCGCCCGGACCGCGTCGCCCGGCTTGCGGGACCAGTACTTGTGCAGGCGGTACCGGGCCGGCCACGTCGATCCGGCCCGCGTCCGCGCGAGCTCCGAGCCGGCCGTCACGTGGGGTAGGCTAGCCCGCATGTCGGTCGAACCCTCGGCGCCGGACCGCGAACCGGAGGAGCCCGTCGACCAGCCCGTCGAGATCGCCGCGCCAGCCCAGGGGACCGGCGGGATCTCGCTGGAGGCCGAGCGCGGCGCCCATCTCGGACCGCGGGACGCCGTGGCCGCGATGCACATCCGCATCCCGGCGCGCGGCAACCGCACGCTCCGCGACGTGATGGAGCGGATCAACCGCGACGTGTCGTTGAAGGCCTGGTGGCACGTCGCGAACGTCAACGCGGTGCGGCGCATGCGCATCAACGACCACTCCTGGGTCCACATCCAGGTCGTCACGAACGTCGGCCTGAAGCTGACGCGCGACCTGGCCCGCAAGGGCGCGGAGCTCGGCATGGTGCGGGACTACGGGATGCGTCGCGAGGACGCCGAGGTCGTGGTCGTCCTGGGCTGCCTGTTCCACTGCGTCGGGATGGCGGTCCACCGCCGGGGGCACGAGGACTGGAGCCTCTTCATGGCGGCCGACCGGCTCCCCGGGCTGCTCGAGGGGCTGTACGCCGAGCCCGAGCGGACGATCGTCATCGCGGAGGTGCTCCAGACGATCACGGCGCACCGCGCCGACGGCGAGCCGCTCTCGCTGGAGGCGGGCATCGTGCGCGTGGCCGACGCGCTCGACATGGCCAAGGGCCGTTCGCGGATCCCGTTCTCCGAGGGCCGTGTCTCGATCCACTCGCTGTCGGCGGCCGCGATCGAGCGGGTGACCATCACGGACGGCGTCGAGCGCCCGATCCTGGTCGAGATCGAGATGAACAACTCCTCGGGCGTCTACCAGGTCGACGGGCTCCTGCGGAAGAAGCTCTCGGGATCGGGGCTCGAGAACTGGATCGAGGTCGTGGCCCGCATCGAGGGGGAGAGCGAGAAGCTGCTCGTCCCCGTCGTCCGGCTGTAGCCGGTCGGCCCGGCGCGGGACTTGCGCCGGAGACCCGCGCCGGTATGCTCTGCCGCCCGGTCGTCCGAGGGAGGAACCGAATGCGAGTGCGCCTCGTCGCCTCAGGTCTCGTCGCGGCAGCGACACTGGTCGGGTCGGCCCCGGTCCTGGCCGGGCCACCGTCACGCCCCGGGCCCGTGGACCTCGACGTCATGTACATCGGCGCCCACCCGGACGACGAGGCCGGATCCCTCTCGACCTTCGGTCAGTGGAACGAGAACGCCGGCGTCGACACGGGCGTCATCACCATCACGCGCGGCGAGGGCGGCGGCAACGCCGTCGGACCGGAGGAAGGGCCGGCGCTCGGGCTCCTGCGCGAGGCCGAGGAGCGCCGCGCCGTCGCCCGCGCGGGAATCCGCAGCATCTACAACCTCGACCGGGTCGACTTCTACTACACCGTCTCGTCGCCGCTCACGGAGCAGATCTGGGGACGCGAGCAGACGCTGGCCCGCGTTGTCCGCGTGATCCGCCAGACCCGCCCGGAGATCGTGGTGACCATGAACCCGTCGCCGACGCCGGGCAACCACGGCAACCACCAGTACGCCGCGCGGCTCGCCGTCGAGGCCTACGTCGCGGCGGCGGATCCGTCCGCGTTCCCCGAGCAGCTCTCGCGTGAGGGCCTCGCGCCGTGGCGGATCAAGCGGATCTTCCGCACCGGCGCCACGGCCGCTCCGAACACCACGTCGAACGGACCGACGTGCGCCGCCACGTTCGTCGCGGCGAACCCGACGGA
>CADCWC010000377.1:2207-4443 GCA_902806305.1 uncultured Thermoleophilia bacterium
TCGGCTGGCCGTCGAGGCCTACTTCGCCGCGGCCGATCCGACGGCGTTCCCGGAGCAGCTCTCGCGTGAGGGCCTGAAGACCTGGCGCGTCAAGCGGATCTTCCGCACCGGCGCCACGGCCGCGACCCCCGCGACCGGCGGCCCCCCCACGAATCCGTCGGGGCCGACCTGCGCCGCCGGCTTCGTGGCGGCCAACCCGACCGACGACGTCTTCGGCGTCTGGTCCGGCACGCCGTCGCCGCGCAACGCCGGGAAGTCCTGGGCCCAGGTGGAGCGCGAGGCGCAGCGCGAGTACGTCTCGCAGGGCTGGGGCGGCTTCCCCGACATGCCGACCGACCCGGCGCTGCTCGGCTGTGACCGGTTCACGCAGATCGCCTCGCGCGTGCCGTTCCGGCGGGGGGCGACGTCCACGACCGCCATGGTCGAGGGCGCGCTCATCCGCCCGCCCGGCGGGATGCCGCTCGGCACCGAGCTGCGGCTCGAGGCCTCGCGCTTCGACGTCACGGCGGGGTCGTCGTTCACCGTCACCGTCCGGGTGCGCGCGGGCGACCGCGCCCTGCCCGGCGCGCGGGTCGGCATGACCGTCCCCCCGGGCTGGCGAGCCGGCCAGGCGCGGCTCGGAACCGTGGCTGCAGGCCGTGAGGCGAGCGTGCGGCTGACCGTCACGGCGCCCGCGAACGCGGCGACCGGGCGTGTCTCCCTCGGCGGCACGTTGCGCTCCGGTGGTCGCGTCGGCCGCACGACGCTCGTGGCGAACGTGGTGCCCGCCGTGAGTGGCACGCTGCAGCGCCTGCCTCAGGTGTCGCAGTTCGAGACCTGGGTCCGGGACCTCGGCGTCCGGGATCTCGGCGGGTTGGTGCGCCCCGTCCTCTCGATCGGCCAGGGCGAGACGCGCGCGCTGCGTGTCGACCTGCGCAACAACTCGGCCGTCAGGCAGTCGGGGACCGTCGCGCTGACGCTTCCGGCGGGCTTCGCGGTCGATGCCGCGTCGAAGCCCTACGCGGACCTGGCGCCCGGCTCGACGACGTCGGTGACGTTCGCCGTCACGAACAGCGACCCGACGCTGCCGTTGCCGAACGCCGACCGGCCCGGCGACATCGCGTTCGCGATCGTCACCACGAGCACGTCCGGATCGAGCACGGAGAACGCGGGGCTGAACCTGGTCCCCGTGACGACGGTGCCGCAGGCGGCCGTCGCGCCCACGGTCGACGGCGTCGAGGGAGCCGGCGAGTACGGCGGATCGCTCCTCGATCTGACGCCGCGCTGGGAAGGCCAGCCGTGCACGTCGGTCGCCGACTGCTCCGGCAGCGCCAAGGTGACGTGGTCGGACGACGCGCTCTTCTTCCACGTCAAGGTCACCGACGACGTCCTCGGCACGGTCCTGTCCGCCGCCGACTGCAAGCGCCACTGGCGGACCGACTCCGTCGAGATCGCGCTCGATCCGCGCGGCACGTCGGAGAACACCTCGACGACCTTCAAGACGGGCATCTTCCCCGTCACGGCCGATCCCGCGAACGGCAACCCGCCCTGCTTCCAGCGGGACGCCGACAACCGACAGGGTCCCGGCGCCCAGACCGCTCCGGGCATGGAGGTCCGGTCCGTCGTCACGAGCCCGTACACGGGGTACGCGCTCGAGGTGAAGATCCCGCTCGCCCTGCTCCCCGCCGCGGTCGACCCGGCGCGTCTGGGCCTGAACATCTTCATCTACGACTCGGACACGCAGGACAAGACGGGCCAGACGCGCATCGGCTGGTCGACGTTCAACGGGGTGCAGGGCGACCCGTACCGCTGGGGTCACGCCACGCTCCCGGGCTACACGCCGCCCGCCGACCGGCGGACGACGCCGGCCGACCCGGTCATCCCGCTCACGGCTCTGCGGTCCGTCGACTCACCGCAGTCGATCCTGCAGGCTGCCTGGGACGGCGTGGCGCTCGGCGGTGATCGACACGCGCGGCAAGGTCGGACGGCGTGGTTCACGGCCTCCCCCCGGCTGACCCCCCGCGGCCTCGGCATGCGGATCGGGACGGGCGGCGCGGGCACGCTGCGCGTGTTCGTGTGGGCCGGTGGCCGCACCGTCGCCTCGCGGACCGTCTCCATCGGGAGCCGGGCCAACCGGCCGATCACGGTGCCGCTGTCGGGCGAGGGCTGGGCGAGCGTCGGAGCCGACACGCTCGTCCTCGTCGCCTGGGAGTCACGCGCCGGCGGCACGACGGCGTTCGCGAGCCTCGTGACGCCG
>CADCWC010000378.1 GCA_902806305.1 uncultured Thermoleophilia bacterium
CGCCCGGTGCAGGTGACGAACCTCCCGGCCGCGCTCCTGACCCAGGAGCAGCGCCGGCAGGCGTTCGACCACCGCCTCCGCTCGAAGGAGGACGCCATCGCGGCGGCGACGGCGCTCGACGGACGCAGCTGGGCCCGCGCACAGACGACCGTGCCGGACTCGTGATCGCCCGGCTCCGCACGAGCCGCAACCGGGAGCTGGTCAACCTGCTCCTCGTCGCGCTCCTGACGATGGCGGGCTTCAGCGCCGTCCACATCGCCCGGGAGAACGCGGTCTCGAACACGTCGCTCCTCTACGCGGGCTTCTTCCTCGCGCTCTACCTCGTGGCGCACATCGTGCTGCGCATCGCCCTTCCGGACGCCGATCCGTACCTGCTGCCGCTGGTGGCGCTGCTGACGGCCGTCGGGGAGATCGAGATCTACCGCATCGAGCCCGAGCTCGCGCGGGACCAGAGCGTCTGGATCGTGGCCGGGGTCGGCCTCTTCACCGCCGTCATCTGGTTCGCGCGCGACGTCCGCGTCCTCGAGAACCTCCGCTACACGTGCGGCGCCCTGACCGTCCTCCTGCTGCTCGCGACGATGCTGTTCGGCACCGAGGTGCTCGGCGCGAAGCTCTGGATCCGCGTCGCGGGCTACCAGATCCAGCCCGGCGAGTTCGCGAAGGTGCTGCTCGTCATCTTCCTCGCGGGCTACCTCCGGGAGAAGCGGGAGGTGCTCGAGCGGCCCGTGCGCACGATCCTCGGCGTCGGCATCCCCGCCATGCGGAACGTCGCGCCCCTCCTCGTGCTGCTCGGGGCCGCGCTCGTGATGCTCGTCGTCCTGAACGACCTCGGCTCGTCGCTGCTCTTCTACGGCGTCTTCATCGCGATGATCTACCTCGCGACCGGCCGGTGGCTCTACGTCGGGGGCGGGCTCGCGCTGTTCGCGCTCGGGGCCATCGGGGCGGTGCAGTTCACGAGCCACGTCCAGCGCCGGATCGACGGCTGGCTCGACCCCTGGGCCGACGAGGACGACACCGGTTACCAGATCGCGCAGTCGCTCTACACCATCGCCGACGGCGGCGTCTTCGGCACGGGCTTCGGCCGCGGCTTCGTCCTCGCGGGCGGCGACACGATCATCCCGTACGCCGAGACCGACTTCATCTACTCCGTGATCGCCACCGAGACCGGCCTCGCGGGCGCCGCGGGCGTCGTGCTCCTGTACCTCGCGATCGCCCACCGGGGGTTCAAGATCGCCGCCGTGGCCGACGACGGCTTCTCGAAGCTGCTCGCCGCCGGGCTGACCTTCGTCCTCTCGCTGCAGGCGTTCGTGATCATCGGGGGCGTCACGAAGCTGATCCCGCTGACCGGCCTGACGCTGCCGTTCGTGTCCTACGGCGGCTCCTCCGTCGTGGCCAACTTCGCGCTCCTGGCCCTGCTCCTGTGCGTCTCCCAACGGGCCAACCGGTCCCGTGACGCGTGGGGTCCGGCGGATCGGAGCGGTCGGTGAACGCGCGCCTCGGTCGTCTCTTCGGCCTTCTGAGCGGCGGCTTCCTGCTCCTGATCCTGACCGTCACGTACTGGCAGATCTGGGCCGCTCCCGGCCTCGCCGAGCGCCAGGCGAACCCGCGCCGGGTGTTCCGCGAGCTGACGATCGACCGCGGCACGATCCGGACGGCCGACGGGGTGGTGCTGGCCCGGAACCGGCCCGAGAAGACGTCGAACGGCCGCACGTTCTACCGCCGCGTCTACCCGCAGCGCGGCCTCGCCGCGCATCTCCAGGGCTACAACTCCGTGGCCTCGAGCCGAGCCGGGATCGAGCTGGCCGAGAACGACTACCTGACCGGCGCGGCCGACAACCTGACCGGCGGGCTCGAGACGCTCGTCGACGAGACCACCGGGCAGACGGTGCGGGGCAACGACGTCATCCTGACGCTGCGCGCCAAGGCCCAGCGAGCCGCCCTCGACGCGCTCCGGGCGACCGGCAGACCGGGCGCCGCCGTGGCGGTGGAACCGGCGACCGGCCGGATCCTGGCCATGGCCTCCTGGCCGACGTTCGACCCGAACGGCGACCTCACGAAGGTGTTCCGGTCGGGCTCGGCCGCCTTCAACCGCGCCACGCAGGGCCTCTACCCGCCGGGCTCCACCTTCAAGGTGGTCACGGCCGCGGCCGCGCTCGAGGAGGGGATCGCCGACCCCGCCCGAAGGTTCCCCGGCGGAAGGTGCATCAAGGTCTACAAACGCGACTTCTGCAACTTCCGCGGCGAGTCGCCCGGCGAGCACGACTTCGTGGAGGCGCTCGTCCACTCCTACAACACCACCTTCGGCACGCTCGGCCAGGAGCTCGAGGCCGAGCGGCTGCGCGAGTACATGGACCGCTTCGGCTTCGGCGCCAAGCTGCCCTTCGACTATCCGAGCTTCCAGATCGGCGCCTCGGGCCTGTACGAGGACGGCCGGCTGCTGCAGCCCGACGCGGGCATCGACACCGCCCGGACCGCCGTCGGCCAGGGCCGCCTGCTCGCCACGCCGCTGCAGATGGCGATGGTGGCCGCGACGATCGCGAACGGCGGCGTGATGATGAAGCCGCAGGCGGTCCTCGAGATCCGTGACCGGTCGGGTCGGCGGGTGGCATCGCGTGAGCCGGAGCGCCTCGACGAGGTCCTGCGACCGGAGACGGCGCAGACCGTCGGGCGCATCATGAGCCAGGTCGTCGAGGAGGGGACGGGCAGCGGCGTGCGCGGGATCGAGGGGCTGTCGGTGGCGGGCAAGACCGGCACGGCCGAGACGGGTCGCGGCGACCTGAACGACGCCTGGTTCATCGCCTTCGCGCCCGTCGACCAGCCGAAGGTCGCGGTGGCCGTCGTCGTCGAGGACACACCCGAGACGGGCGGCGCCATCGCCGCCCCGATCGCCCGGCGGATCCTGGAGGCCCTCCCATGACCGGCGCGGCCGGGGCTGCCCTTCACACGGCGTGGGAACATACCCGGATGGCCTGCCCGGGACGTCACCGTGCGCTCTGACGAGACGGAGGCCGTCCGGCGGCTGTTCGACGGGCGCTACCGCATCCTCCGGACGCTCGGGCGTGGCGGCATGGCCCGCGTGTTCCTGGCCGAGGACGAGTCGCTGCACCGCAAGGTCGCGATCAAGGTGCTGGCCGAGCGCTACGCCGAGGACGAGCAGTTCATCGAGCGCTTCCAGCGCGAGGCGCGCGCCGCGGCCGGCCTGAACCACCCGAACATCGTCCAGGTCTACGACCGCGGCCAGGCCGAGGGGTCGTACTACATCGCGATGGAGTACCTGGAGGGCGAGAACCTCAAGGAGCTCATCGAGCGCGAGGGGCGGCTCCCACCGCGGCGGGCGATCGACCTGACGCTCCAGATCCTGGCCGCGCTGCGCAACTCCCACCGGGCGAACGTCATCCACCGCGACGTCAAGCCGCACAACATCATGGTGCTCCCCGACGGTCGCGTGAAGGTCACGGACTTCGGGATCGCGCGGGCGGGCGTCTCCGAGATGACGGAGGCGGGGTCGATCATCGGGACGGCCCAGTACCTCTCCCCGGAGCAGGCCCGTGGCCTCCCCGTCGGGCCGTCGTCCGACCTCTACTCCGTCGGCGTCGTGCTGTACGAGATGGTCACCGGACGGGTTCCGTTCGACGGCGACTCGGCCGTGGCCGTCGCCATGCGGCACGTGCAGGACGCGCCCCGGCCGCCGTCGGCGCTGAACCCGGAGGTACCGCCCGCGCTCGAGCAGGTGATCCTGCGCGCGCTGGCCAAGACCCCCGACACGCGCTACGCGACGGCCGATGAGATGGGCATCGACCTCGACCGGGTGCGGAAGGGCCTTGCGCCGCTCGCGGGCGCCGCCCTCCCGGGCGACGGGCGGACCCGACGGCTGCCCGTCGGCGAGACGGTCGTCGCTGCCGCGCCGAGCGTCCGTCCCCGCCCCGCGCCGGTGTACGAGGAGGCCCCCGTCGAGGAGGCTCCGCGCCGCGTCTGGCCGTGGCTGCTGCTCCTCCTGCTCGTGCTCGCCGCCGGGGGCGCGCTCGCCTACGCCCTGCTCGGGGACGGCGACGAGGGGACGACGGCGACCACGACCGCCGGGACGACGGCCGCCACGACGACCGCCCCCGAGCTCGTGACCATGCCCGCCGTCGGCGGCCGGCGGATCGCCGTCGCGCGACGTCAGCTGGAGGCGCTCGGCCTGGAGGTCGGGGTGCGCGAGGTCTTCGAGGCCCGGCCCGCGGGCACGGTGATCGGCCAGAGCATCCGGGCCGGCACGGAGGTCGAGCGGGGCAGCCCGGTCACCCTGCGTGTCTCCAAGGGCCCCCAGCCGGTGCCCGTGCCGAACGTGGTCGGCGCCGCCCGGCAGGCGGCCGAGACGACGCTCCGCGAGGCGGGCTTCGAGGTCCGGGTCCAGGAGGCGCCGAGCGACGACGTGCCCGCGGGGGCGGTCAT
>CADCWC010000379.1 GCA_902806305.1 uncultured Thermoleophilia bacterium
CCCAATGCCGAGCGGGCCCGACGGCTCCTCGCCGGCACCCCGCCCACCGGATGCCTCCCGCCCTCTCGCCGGAGACGGTGCTGAGATGACGACGCTCGAACACGCGTCCGACGGCCCGACGCCCGCACCGCCCTCGCGACTCGCGTCACCGGTCCGCCGACTCGCCGGCGGCATCGCCGCGCGGCTGCAGGGGAGCGTCCGGGTGTGGGCGGTCACGTTCGTCCTCATGGCGATGGCCGGGGCGCTGCTCCTCGGGCCGCTCGCCGACGCCGCGCCGCCCGTCGCGTCGTTCTCGCTGCCGTGGTGGTCCCTGGCCGCGATGTTCCTGCTCGCGGAGCTGCACATCGTCACGGTCCGCATCGGCGAGGAGTCGCAGAGCTTCTCGCTCAACGAGGTGGCCGTCGTGCTCGGCCTGTTCTTCGCCTCGCCGCTCGTGCTCGTCGCCGGGCAGCTCGCCGGTGCGGCGTTGCCGCTTGCGGTGCACCGCAGGCAGGAACCCCACAAGCTGGCCTTCAACCTCAGCCTGTTCGCGGTCTCGAGCTGCGTCGCCTCGGCGGTCTTCCATTCGCTCGTCCGGCTCGGCGAGGCGCTCGGCCCGCCCGGTTGGGGCGCCGCGCTCGCTGGTGCACTCGTCTCGCTCGTCGTGACGCTCGTGCTGCTCGTGACGGCCGTCTCGCTCTTCATGGGCACCTTGCAGCTCAGCGGGATCGTGCGCACGCTCGCGTTCGGCGTCGTCGCGACGACGGCCAACACGTGCCTCGCGCTCTTCGGCGTGACGATCCTCGCCACCGACTCCCGGGCCGCCTGGCTGCTCGTCGTGCCGCTCGGCGCGGTCGCCGTCGCCTACCGCTCGTACACGCGCGAGCAGGAGCGCCGCATCCGCGTCCAGACGCTGCACCAGGCGATGGACACGCTCGGCGGGACGCCGGACGTGGAGCCCGGCGTGATCGCGCTGCTCGGCGAGGCGCGGAAGATCTTCCGGACCGACATCGCGGAGATCACGCTGCTGCCCCGGACGGGCGACGACCGCGTGCTGCGCACCACGATGGGTCCCGGCGACCAGCTGACCGTCTCGACCCCGGACGTCCTGACCGTCGTCGAGCAGAACCTGCTCGACGCGGTCGCCGAGCGCCGGTCGCTCCACGTGGTGCACGAGCGCGCCTCGGGCCCACTGGCCGAGTGGGGCGTGGAGCGGGGCTTCGCAGACGCGATGGTCACGAGCCTCCGCGACGCCACACGGCAGGTCGGCACCCTGCTCGTCGCCGACCGCGCGCGCGGGGTCACGGCCTTCGCCGACGAGGAGCTCGTCTTCCTCGAGACCTTCGCCAGCGCCGCCGCGGTGTCGCTCCAGAACGGACGGCTCGAGGAGTCGCTGACGAAGCTGACGGAGGTCAAGGAGCAGTACCGTCACGAGGCGTTCCACGACCCGCTGACGCAGCTCGCGAACCGATCGCTGTTCGCCGAGCGGCTGCAGCGGGCGCTCGACCGGCGGGCGACCACCGGCCACGACGTCGCCGTGCTCTACATCGACCTCGACGACTTCAAGTCCGTCAACGACAGCCGCGGCCACGCGGCCGGCGACCGGGTGCTGACGACCGTCGCCCGGCGCCTGGTGCAGGCGCTCGAGCTGCCCGACACGGCGGCCCGGCTCGGCGGCGACGAGTTCGCCGTGCTGCTCGAGGACGTGTACGACCCGGGCCGGCCGGCCACCGTGGCGGATCGGCTCAGCGCGGCGCTCGCCGTGCCGATCGACATCGGCGGCCAGCACGTGACGGTCGGCGCCAGCATCGGCCTGGCCTTCAGCCACGGCGCGGAGATGTCGGTCGACGACGTCCTCCGCGACGCCGACGTCGCGATGTACAGCGCCAAGGGGGCCGGCAAGGGCCGTCTCGTCTTGTTCGAGGCACAGATGCACCGAGCGGTCCTCGACCGGCACGACTTGAGCCTGGACCTGCGGGGGGCGGTCGACCGCGGGGAGTTCTTCACCGTCTTCCAGCCGATCGTCGAGCTCGCCGACGGGCGGGTGTCGATGCTCGAGGCGCTCGTTCGCTGGCGCCACCCGGAGCGCGGCGTCGTCCCGCCCGACGAGTTCATCGGCCTGGCCGAGGACGTCGGCATGATGGTCCCGCTCGGCCGCTTCGTGCTCGAGGACGCATGCCGTCGCACGGTCGCGTGGCGTCGGGCACATGCCGCGCACGCCGACCTTGCCGTCACGGTCAATGTCTCGGCCCGCCAGCTCGCCGACGATCGCTTCGTCGCAGACGTGGAGCGGGTGCTCACGGAAACCGGGCTGCCTCCCGCCGCTCTCGTCCTCGAGGTGACGGAGACCGTCGCCATGCAGGATCCACAGCTCGCGCAGCAGCGCCTCGAGGGCCTGAGCGCACTCGGCCTACGGCTCGCGGTCGACGACTTCGGCACCGGGTACTCGTCGCTCGCCCGCCTGCGTACCTTCCCGCTCGACCTGCTGAAGATCGCCAAGCCGTTCGTCGACGACGTCGCCGACGCGGCCGACGGCGCCGTCGTCGCGGAGCTCGTGCTCCGGCTCGCCGACGCGCTCGGGCTCGACGTGGTGGCCGAGGGCATCGAGACGCCGGAGCAGGCCGCCCGCCTCCACACGCTCGGCTGTCGCCTCGGTCAGGGCTACCACTACGCCCGGCCCTTGTCCGTGGATGGGGTCGCCGAGGCTCTCGGCGGCGATCCGAACGAGCTGTCGGCCGCGGCCTGACGGTCATCCGCACCCGGTGGGCGCCACGGCGCCCCATCGGGTGCAGTGCGGCGTCACGGGACGCGGTAGCCGAGTGAGGGCTCCCAGTGCAACGGCTTGTCGCTCCTCGGCAGCGGCGCATCACGGCCCGAGATGCGGACGCCCCGCTTCGTCCCGGGCGGACAGATCGCGGCGACGGTTCTCAACCCGCGCACGCGACCTCTGTCCTTCCTGTGGTGGTCGTCGGTCTGCGCCGCTCAGCGGACATAGCTCGCGCCGTTGACGTCGACGGTCGTCCCGGTGGCGTGCCGGGCGAGCCCGGAGGCCAGGAACACGATCACGTTGGCCACGTCCTCGGGTCGGGCGACCTCGCCGAGGCCGGTGTCCTGCGCGAACATCTCGAGGCCGTGCCGCTCGACCGCGGGCGCGTTGAACGGCGTGTCGACGAATCCCGGTGCGACGGCGTAGGCGGTCACGCCCTGACGCCCGTACTGGCGGGCGATGGTCTTCGTCATGGCCACGACCCCCGCCTTCGCCGCGGCGTAGTGCCAGTAGTCGGGGTCCTCCCCACGCCAGGCGGCACGGCTCGCGAGGCTGACGATGATGCCCCCGCCCGCCTGGCCCCGGAAGGTCCGGATCGCCTCGCGGCAGAGCGACGCGGGTGACACGAGGCAGATGGCCAGGGTCCGGTTCCAGGCGGCGGTCCAGCGCTCGATGTCGTCGTCGACGGCTGCGGGCTCGTAGACGCCCGCGTTGTTCACCAGCACGTCCACGCGTCCGCGCCAGTCGAGCGCCGCCTGCCACAGCTCGACGACGGAGTGCGGCTCGGCGAGGTCGGCCGCCACGGCGTGGGCCCGGTCCCCGAGCTCCCCGGCCAGCGCGGCGAGGCGCCGCGCCGGCCGCACGTCGTGGAGGACGACGTCGCCGCCGCAACGGACGACCGTCCGCGCGGTCGCGGCGCCGATGCCGCCCGCCGCGCCGGTGACGAGGACGACGCGACCGTCGAGGTCGATCACCGCGGATCCGGCTGGGCGGCGTGGGCGGTCAGGGCCTCGATCGGGACCGCGTCGAGCGCCTGGGCGTGCGTCGCACCGAGCACCACGGGCGGGGCGCACCCGGCGCGGTACGCCTCGAGCCACCGCCCGGCGCACACGCACCAGCGGTCCCCGGGCGCGAGCCCGGCGAATCCCCACTCCGGCCGGGGCGTGGAGAGGTCGTTGCCCGCGAGCCTGCTGAACTCCAGGAACTCCGCCGTCATGATCGAGCAGACCGTGTGGCTGCCGACGTCCTCGGGCCCCGTCCCGCAGCAGCCGTCACGGTAGAAGCCCGTCAGCGGCTCCGTCGAGCAGGGCCGGAGGGCGCCGCCGACCACGTTCACGTCCGCGTCCCGACTCATCGGCGGGACTGTACTGCGTGGGTCGGCGGCTCGTCGGTCGCTCGCATCGAGGCGCGACGTGCTTGCGCTGCTCCGACGGGACGTCCGATGATGGGCGCCGTGACGGTGCTCACGATCGACACGCCGTCCGGTCCGGCCCGGGCGCACCTCCACCCCGCGCCCGGGGCTGCGGCGTCGCTCGTCCTCGGCCACGGCGCGGGCGGCGGCGTGGCGGCGTCGGACCTGGTGGCCGTCACGCGCGCGGCCACCAGGGCCGGCGTCACCGTCGTCCTCGTCGAGCAGCCCTACCGGATGGCCGGTCGCCGATCGCCACCCCCCGCCGCGCGGCTCG
>CADCWC010000380.1 GCA_902806305.1 uncultured Thermoleophilia bacterium
GCCCCCGTGATGGCCAGCGTGAGCAGTCCCCGGGCGCCCGCGTCCGCGATGAAGCGGTCCACGCGCGCGCCGGCCGGCCCGTGGGCGAGGGCGAGCGCGACGTCGTCGCCGCGCGCCAGCCCCAGGTCGTGCGCGGTGGCGAGCGCGGGCAGCGCGCGCTTGCCGACGATCACGGGATGCACGAACTCCACCGCGACGTGCGCGGCGTCGGTCGCCGCCGGGCCGTCGCCCCACGCCAGCAGCGTCCCCCCGCGCGACAGCGCCCGGGCCAGGTCGTGACAGGCCCGTGCCAGGCGGTCCTGCTCGCAGGTCAGGAACGCGGCGAGGACGCGCTCGCGCTCGGCGACGAGCGCGTCGAGTCGGTGCGCCGTCGGGGACCGGGCGGTCACTCGATCGCGCTCCCGCGCAGCTCGGCCAGCTCCTCCTGGTAGGGGTCGCCCAGGAGCTCGAGGAACCTGCGCGTCTCGGCGGCCTCCTGCTCGTCGATCTTCGACATCGCGAAGCCGACGTGGATGAGGACCCAGTCGCCGACGTCGACGTTGTCCGGGTCCCCGACGAGCAGGCCGACGTTGACGTTGCGCCGCACGCCGGAGACCTCCGCCTTGGCGATGTTGAGCTCGCGGTCGACCCACGCGACGAGCTGGCCCGGGATGCCTAGGCACATGGCGCCATCCTTCCGGCCGCCACCGCGGCCTGTCCGAAGCTGAGGCCCCCGTCGCCCGGGGGCACGCGGCGGTGCGAGAGCACCTCGAAGCCCATGGCCGTCAGCCTCGCGCGTACGGACCCCAGCAGGCGCAGGTTCTGGAACGTCCCGCCCGAGAGGACGACGGTCCGCGGCTCGGCGGCGAGCGCGCACGCCCGGGCCGCGGCGGCGGCCACGCCCTCGTGGAAGGCCGCGGCGACCTCCTCGCGCGCGCCGCCGGCGGCGTGGTCGTCGTGGGCGCGGGCGACGAGGTCGCCGCCGCGCAGGATCCCGTCCTCGACCCGGCAGGGGTAGGCCTCCGCGGCGACGCCGGCGGCGAGATGCTCGAGCTCGATCGCCGCCTGCCCCTCGTAGCCGACCTGCTCGCGGACGCCGAGCACGGCCGCCACCGCGTCGAACAGGCGGCCCATCCCCGACGAGGCCGGCGCGTTGACCGCGAGCGCCTGGCGGACGAGCGTCCAGCGCTCCCACGGCACGGGTCGCCCCGCCCGCTCCAGGTACGCCGCCGCGACCCGCCAGGGCTCGCGGACGGCGGCCTCCCCACCCGGAAGGGGGACCGGCTCGAGGTGGGCGACGCGCTCGAAGGAGGCCAGGTCGCAGCGCAGCAGCTCCCCGCCCCAGAGCGTGCCGTCCGTGCCGAGGCCCGTCCCGTCGAACACGAGCGCCAGCGCGGGGCCGGTGCGGCCGTGCTCGGCCAGGCAGGCGGCGGCGTGGGCGTGGTGATGCTGGACGGGGACGAGCTCGGCGTCCTGCTCGAGCGCCCAGGCCGTGGCGGCGTAGCCCGGATGCAGGTCGTGGGCGATGACCTGCGGGCGGACGCCGAGCATCCCGAGGTAGAGCTCGAGATCCTCCCGGAACGCCCGGCGGGCCGCGGGGGCGTCGAGGTCGCCGAGGTGCGGGGACATCCACGCGCGCCGGCCGGCCGCGACGCAGAACGTGCTCTTGAGCTGCCCGCCGGCCGCCACGAGCGGCCGCGCCGCCCCGACCGGCAGCCCGAGCGCGGCCGGCGCCAGGCCGCGGGAGCGGCGGACGGGGAAGCTGCCGCGCATGACGGAGTCCTCGCAGCGGCGGTGGATCGGGCGGTCGTGGCCCAGGAACGCGTCGGCGATGGACCCCAGCCGCGCGCGGGCCTCCGCATCGCCCGTGGCGATCGGCTCGTCCGAGCGGTTGCCGCTCGTCATCACGAGCGGCCGCCCGGTGTCATGGGCGAGCAGGTGGTGCAGCGGGGTGTAGGGCAGGACGACGCCGAGCCAGGGGGAGCCCGGGGCCACGCCCTCGGCGACCGGCGCGCCGGAGCGCCGCCGCGCGAGGACGATGGGCCGCGCGGGCGCCTCGAGGAGCTCGCGCTCGGGAGCGTCGAGCTCGACGACGAGGTCCGGCGCGGCGGTCATCACCGCCAGCGGCTTGGCGTCGCGTGCCTTGCGGGCGCGCAGCCGCGCCACCGCCGCCTCGTCGTCGGCCAGGCAGGCCAGGTGCCACCCGCCGAGCCCCTTGACCGCGAGGATCCCGCCGTCGCGCAGGACGGCGACGGCCCGCCCGAGCTCCAGCGACAGGCGCGGCCCGCACGCCGGGCACGCGATGGCCTCGGCGTGGAAGCGGCGGTCGGAGGGATCCTCGTACTCGCTGCGACAGGCGGGGCAGAGCGGGAAGCCGGCCAGCGTCGTGCGCTCGCGGTCGTAGGGCAGGGCGCGCACGATGGTGAAGCGCGGCCCGCAGGCCGTGCAGGTCAGGAACGGGTACCGGAAGCGCCGGTCGGCCGGATCGAAGAGCTCGCGCAGGCAGTCGCCGCAGGTGCCCAGGTCCGGGCCGATGGCGGCGGCGGCGCCGTCGAGGAGGCTCGGGGCGATGCGGAAGCCCGCGTCGCCGCGCGGCGGCACGACCTCCTCGTCGAGGCGCTCCACGCGCGCGGCGGCCGGGGCCTCGTCGCGCAGGGCCGCGGCGAACGCGTCGAGCAGGTCGCCCCGCCCCTCGACCTCGACCTCGACGCCCGCGCCCGTGTTGCGCACGTGACCGGCGAGGTCGTGGCGGGCGGCGAGCGCGCCGACGAACGGCCGGAACCCGACGCCCTGGACGATGCCCGTGATCTCGAAGCGGCGGCGCGCGAGCGCGGTGTGCGACGCGAGCGCCATGGGCTCCTACGGCGTCGTCGGCCGCGGCCGGTCGCTGGGCGACTCGATGCTGCCCGGCGATCCCTCGGCCGTCGCGTCCTGCGTCGGCGGCCGGCCGTCGTCCGCGGCGGCCACGGCCTGCAGCGCCTGGGCGACCTGTCCGAGGGCGCCGTTGATCTCCCCGAGCCGTGGGCCGAGCGGCTTGGTCTGCGTGTCGATGGCCCGCACGCCGAACGTGACCTTGCCGAGCGTGGAGGAGATGTTGCGCAGGCGCACGGCGATCGCGATGAGGTAGCCGGCGAGCACGGCGACGAGCAGGACCACCTCGGCCAGCGTGGCGGCGATCAGCGTCCTGCGCTGCTTCATGGCTGCGGACCTCCGGTGGTGTCGAGGTGGCGTTCGAGCTCGTGCAGGAGCTCGACCCCGCTGTCGCGGGTGCCCGTGAGGATGTGCGCCGTCTGGGTGTTCTGCGCCAGGCGCTTGCCCGCCGTCCAGACCGCGTCGACGCCCTCGTCGATCTGGACGACCTGGCGCCGCAGGGCCTCGAGCAGGCCCCACACGGCCACGGCCGCGACGAGCCCTCCGCCGAGCGACGCGCGCCAGGCGACCACGTTCGGGTCGGTCCGCGCTCGCCTCACGGCAGCTCGACCCCCAGCTTGTCCAGGTAGGCCAGCGCCAGGCCGGGCACGGCGCCCCCGAGCGCCGCGGTCTGCTCGAGCTCGTCGAGGCCGTCGAGGTTGCGGGCGATCGCCAGCCCCGAGTCGAGGATGTCGGCCGCGTAGCGGTCGATCTCCGCGGCGGGGCGGGTGACGTTCTCGAACAGCGCCACGACGAGGCCCAGCACCCCGAGGCCCGCGGCGAGGCCCGTCCAGGCGAGAACCCGGCCGCTCACGACAGCCCCTCGCGGACGGCGCGCAGGTCCCGGGTGATGCTGCGCAGGGCCATGTTCGTGTCCGTCAGCCCGAACAGGCCGTTCGTGTTCCGGCGGGCGTCGTCGAGCGCCTCGGTGATGTCCCTGGCCTGGGCGACGATGCGCCGGGCGAGCAGGATGTTGACGACGAGCAGGCCGGCGGCGATCAGGACGACCACCACTCCTGCGACCCACCCGAGGATCCAGCGCTGCATCGGCGGCTAGGTCCCGGCGCCGGCCGGCGCCGGGCGGCCGTCGTCGCGGATGAGGCTCTGGGCGTGGCGCGCGAGCGTCCGGGAGTCCGTCAGGTCGACGCCGTGGACCTCGCGGGCGTGCGCGATCGCCTGGCCGAGGACCTCCTCCTCCGTCTCGCCCGTGACCTGCGCCCGGCACACCAGGCCGGCGTCCCGGCACCTGAAGCTCTTCGTCACGGGTCTCCTTCTCCCAGGTTGACCGGACCCCCTCCGAGCGGCTACATGTACCACACACACAGCGCGCCGGTCCAGTGTGCCCGCAGGGTGTCGAGGGAGGCAGTGATGGCGACGGAGACGTCCACGAAGACGCCGGCCGAGCGGTTGCTCGACGCGCTCGGCCCGGTCGACCGCTTCGAGGACTACACGGGGGACCTCGGCTCCCCGGCGCGGATGACCATGGAGGAGTACCTCGAGCCGCACGCCGTCGCGGGCCCCGCGACGCGGCTGGGCCCGG
>CADCWC010000381.1 GCA_902806305.1 uncultured Thermoleophilia bacterium
CCAGCACACCTGGGCGGCACGGGGTGCGCTCGGGCCCGCCGCCTGGGAGCTCCATCTGGCCGTCCTCGTCGACGGCGAGGTGGTCGGCGGGCAGACCATCCGAGCCGACGCGTTCGCGGTCTTCCGGACCGTGGGCACCGGATCCTGGCTGACCCGGTCGTGGCAGGGAGGAGGAGTCGGGACCGAGATGCGAGCCGCGATCCTCCACCTCGCCTTCGCGGGACTCGACGCGCGTGCCGCCACGACGAGCGCCTTCGCCGACAACGATGCGTCGCTCCGCGTGTCGGCGAAGCTCGGCTACGAGCCGAACGGCGAGGACGAGCACGCGCCGCGTGGGGTCCCACGCCGGCACCTCAACCTGCGGCTCACGCGGGAGCGCTGGGCCGTGCGGCGCCGCGACGACATCCGCCTTCAGGGCGTCGACGCCTGCCTCGCCCTCCTCGGCGCTTAGAACCGGTTCTTAGGCAGACCTTACGGCGAGGCCCCTGCTATACCGCCGTGGCCGTCCGCCGTCCCTGCTCCGACGAAGGCCACCCGTGCGCAACATCTCCTCCCCCTGGGCCGTGGCCGACGAGCGCGAGCGCCTGCTGCGCATCGTCCAGCCAGGGCTCATCGGCCTGATCGACGGCACGATCTCGACGCTCGCGCCGATCTTCGCGGCCGCGTTCCTGGCGGGCTCGCGCGAGGCCTTCCTGGTCGGCCTCGCCGCGTCGCTCGGCGCGGCCATCTCCATGGGGATGTCCGAGGCGCTCTCGGACGACGGCGAGCTGACGGGGCGCGGCAGTGCGCTCTGGCGCGGGGTGCTGACCGGCGTCGCGACCTTCGTGGGCGGCACGGCGCACGCCCTGCCGTTCCTGATCGACGACACCGACGTGGCACTGCGGGTGGCCTACGTCGTCGTCGCGTTCGAGCTCGTGCTGATCGCGCTGCTCCGGCAGCGCTACCAGCACGTCTCGCTGAAGCGTTCGCTGATCCAGGTCACGCTCGGCGGACTGATCGTGGCCGGCGTCGGCATCTGGGTCGGCCACGCCTGACCCGGCGCGCCGCTACTTGTAGCGGTAGGTGATCCGGCCGCGCGTGAGGTCGTACGGTGAGAGCTCCACCTTCACCCGGTCGCCCGGCAGGATGCGGATGTAGTGGCGGCGCATGCGGCCCGAGATGTGGCCGAGCACGTTGTGCCCGTTGTCGATCTGGACCCTGAACATGGTGTTGGGCAGGGCCTCGGTGACCTCGCCCTCCACCTCGATCTTCTCTTCCTTCATGCTGCTCCTCGCGTGCGGTATCCGGCGGGGACAGCCTACCGGACGGCGCCGGGCGGGCCGTCCGGGGTGTGCGCCGGGGACCGGTCCTCGCCGACCCAGTCGTCCGCCCACCGCTGCAGGGCGTCGACCACGTCGCGCAGCGCCCGCCCCTTGGCCGTCAGGACGTACTCGATGCTCACGGGGGTCGAGGCCACGACGCGCCGCTCGAGGATGCCCGCCGCCTCGAGCTCGCGCAGCCGCTCGGCGAGCAGCTTGGGGGAGATGCCCGGCACCGCGTGGCGGATGCCGTTGAAGCGCGACGTGCCGTCCGCGAGGACGGCCACCACCGTCACGCTCCAGCGCTTCCCCAGCAGGTCTGCGGCCCTGGCGTAGCGGCCGCAGACCTGCGCGGGAGCGCAGTGGCGATGCGAGGGGTCCACGACCGCGCCTACGCGGCAGCCGGCAGGGGCTCCTCGACGGGCACGGGCTCGAGGCCGACCGCGAGGGCCTCCTCGACGGTGTCCACCGGGTGGAAGCGCATGACCTGCTGCACGTCCTCCGGCACGTCCTCCAGGTCGCCCGCGTTCCGGGCGGGCAGGATGACGTCCGTCAGGCCGGCGCGATGGGCGGCGAGCACCTTCTGCTTCAGACCGCCGATCGGCAGCACCCGACCGCGGAGCGTCACCTCACCCGTCATGCCGACGTCGGAGCGCACCGCCCGGCCGGTCAGGAGCGAGACGAGGGCCATCGTCATCGTCACGCCGGCCGAGGGACCGTCCTTCGGCACGGCGCCGGCGGGGACGTGGATGTGGAACTCCTGCCCCGCGAAGACGTCGGGATCGATGCCGAGCGACGCGGCCCGGGAGCGGACGTGGGAGAGGGCGATCGACGCCGACTCCTTCATCACGTCGCCGAGCTGGCCCGTGATCGTCAGCCGGCCGTCCTTGCCGGGGTGCGCCGAGGCCTCGACGAAGAGGACGTCGCCGCCCACGCCGGTCACGGCGAGCCCGGTGGCGACGCCGGGCACCGCGGTGCGCTCGGCGGCCTCGTCGAAGAACTTCGGCCTGCCGAGGGCCGACCGGACGTCGTCGACGTCGACGGTGACCGGCGCCTCGGCCTCACCGGAGGCGAGACGCGTGGCCACCTTGCGCAGGACGGTGCCGATCTGCCGCTCGAGCGAGCGCACGCCCGCCTCGCGGGTGTAGTCGCCGATGATCCGGCGCAGCGCCGCCTCCGTGATCGTCACCTCGCCGTCGAGCAGCCCGTTGCGCCGCTGCTGTCGGGGCAGGAGGAAGCCCTGGCCGATCGCGACCTTCTCCTCCTCGGTGTAGCCGTCGAGGCGGATGATCTCGAGCCGGTCCAGGAGCGGCCCGGGGATCGAGTCCATCATGTTGGCCGTGGCCACGAACAGGACCTGCGAGAGGTCGAGCTCGACGTCGAGGTAGTGGTCGCGGAAGGTCGAGTTCTGGGCCGGGTCGAGCACCTCGAGGAGCGCCGACGACGGGTCGCCGCGCCAGTCGGCGCCGAGCTTGTCGACCTCGTCGAGCAGGATCACGGGGTTCATCGTGCCTGCGTCCCGGAGGGCCCGCACGAGCCGGCCCGGCAGCGCGCCGACGTACGTGCGGCGATGGCCGCGGATCTCCGCCTCGTCGCGGACGCCGCCGAGGCTCATCCGCACGAACTTGCGGTCGAGGGCCTTGGCGATCGACTCGCCGAGCGAGGTCTTGCCGGTGCCGGGAGGGCCGACCAGGGCCAGGATGACGCCGGTCTTCTCCTCGTCGATGTCCCGCTCGCGGCGGAACTTGCGCACCGCGAGGTACTCGAGGATGCGCTCCTTGACCTCCTGCAGGCCCGCGTGGTCGGCCTCGAGGATCGCCTTGGCGTGCGCGACGTCGTTCGTCTCCTCGGAGGTCACGCCCCACGGCACGGCGAGCAGCCAGTCGAGGTAGGTGCGGATCGTCGAGCTCTCCGGGCCGGCGGCGCCGGACTCGAGCCGGCCGAGCTCGCGCTCGGCCTCCTTCCGGACGGCCTCGGGCAGGTCGAGCTCCGCGATGCGCTCGCGGTAGCGGCTCGTCTCGTCGCCCTCGTCGCCCTCGCCGAGCTCCTTGCGGATGGCGTCCATCTGGCGCCGCAGCAGGAACTCGCGCTGGGTCTTCTCCATGCCCTCGGTCACGTCCTCGCGGATGCGCCGTCGGAGCTCGAGGTCGCCGAGCGTCTCGCGCGCCCAGGCGGTCGCCTTCTCGAGGCGCTCGCCGACGTCCAGGGTCTCGAGCAGCTCGAGCTTCTGGGCGTAGCTCAGGTCGGGGCTGAAGCCGGCCGTGTCGGCCAGCGCCCCGGGGGTCTCGATCGAGCGCAGGAAGCGGGTGATGCGGCCGTTCCCGCGCGCCTCGAGGATCTCCTCGACGACGGCCAGGTACGCGCGCATGCGCTCGGCCAGCGCCTCGTCGACCGTCTCGGGGTCGAGGATGTCCGTGACGTCGATGCGGAGCGCGCCGCCCGCCGCCTCGGCCCGGCCGAGCTTGGCGCGGTGCAGGCCGCGCAGCGTGACGCCGCGGTGCCCGTTCGGGAGCATCGCGGGATCGCCCTCGAGCTGGGCGACGACGCCGATGCGCGCGAAGCGGCCGTCGACGCGCGGGACGAGCACGACCTGGCCGTCCGGGCCCACCTCGTCCAGGGCCGCGTTGGCCTCGGGCGAGCCGAGCTCGAACGCGAAGGCCGTGCCCGGGAGCACGATCGCCTCGTCGAGCGCGATCAGCGGAAGTGAACGAGTGTCGGACATGAATCAGCTTTCGAATCGATACTGGAACGTACGCGGGGGTCAACGCCCCTCCGGGAGGCGATATTCCGGCCGACGATCGACCGATCCGAGGTGCCTCTACGATGCGAGGAGATGGACGGCACGCCGCCTGACCTCCCGCCCCAGGACGGCGCCGACGTGGTCCGGCTGCTGGTCCGGACCGGCGCAGACGCGGGCCGGGCGGCCGTCCTGCCGGAGGGCGGCGTCCTCCGCGTCGGGCGAGGTCCCGACCAGGACCTCGTCCTGACCGACCCGCGGGTCTCGAACCGTCACGCCGAGCTGCGCCGCGCAGGCGCGGACATCACGATCGAGGACCTCGGCTCGACCAACGGCACCCTCGTCGACGGCGAGCCGCTCGAGGGCCGCCGCACCCTTCACGTCGGCGCCGAG
>CADCWC010000382.1 GCA_902806305.1 uncultured Thermoleophilia bacterium
CCCATGGGTCGTGGGCCAACGAACGGACGGGCTCGCGCACGGCTGCCTCGTCGTCCGGGGCGCCGACGGCGGCCGCCTGGGCCCGGCGCGCGGCCTCGGCCCGGGGGCCGTCGACCGGCACGAGCTGCTCGGCCGCGACGCCGAGCACCTGCACGGCGATCGCCACGCTGCGCTCGAAGGCCGCAGATCCCGCCAGCACCTCGGCGGCGGAGGCGCGCTCGAGCGGCGCGGTGGTCAGCAGGCGGCGCCGGAACGGCACCTCCCGGCGGACGAGGAGCCGTTGCCGCTCGGGGGTGGCGTCGAGGAAGCGATTGCCGCCGTGGGTGCGGTAGCGGTAGCGCGGCTCGGGCTGGTAGTGGAGCTCGGCCACCCCGGCGACGCCCGCGGCGATCCACCAGTCCTGCGCCAGGGCGTCGACGTCGATCGGGTGCCACGCGTCGCGCAGCGAGGCCCGGACCATCAGGCACGTCGGCACGACGTTGTTGTAGAGCAGCGCGCCCATGACCTGCCCGCTGCGCGGCGTCAGCCCGTGGGCGGCCAGGAACGACGGCGCGACCGGTCGCTCGTCGGCGTCCACGATCTCGAGGTCGCAGTAGACGAGCCCGACCTCGGGGCGGGACTCGAGCACGTCGACCTGGGCCTGGATCTTCCCCGGCAGCAGGACGTCGTCGCCGTCGAGGAACGTCAGGTAGGCGCCGCGCGCCTCCTCGACGCCGCGGTTCGTGGCGCCGCAGACGCCGGCGTTCGGCTGCCGCACGACGCGCACGCGGTCCGCGAACGCGGCCAGCACCCTGGGCGTGTCGTCGGTCGAGCCGTCGTCCACGACCACGATCTCGAGGCCGCCCGGCACGTCCTGGGCCAGCGCGCTCTCCAGGGCGGCCGCCAGGAACGGCCCGCAGTTCCAGGCCGTGACGATGCAGCTGACGAGCGGCGCCCCAGCCCGCTCAGGCGGCACGGCGGCGCTCCGTGGGCAGCAGCCGGCCGAGCCGATCGAGCTCCTCGACCCGCAGGTGGGGCGTCGCGACGAGCGGCCCGACGGGCGGCCGGTGGGTCAGCACCGCCTGGGCGGCGTGCGCGAGTCCGGGGAGGTCTTCGGGCGCGTGCGCCACGGCGAGCAGGTCGGGCGAGTCGTCGCCGAGGCCGGCGGCCTCGACGGCGGCCAGCAGCCGCTCCTCGAGCCCGGAGGCGTCGTCGGCGGGGAGGAGCAGCACGAGCGAGACGTCGTCGTCGGCGGCGACGTGGACGGCGTAGTGGCCGAGCACCGCCGGGTCGTCCGCGACCTCGTCGGCGAAGGCCTGGTCGACCGCCGCGCGGGCACCGGCGAGCAGCGTCTCGCGGGCGTGGCCCGCCGGTCGGCCGGTGGCGCCGGGCAGGAGCTCAGCGGGCACGCCGACCTGCGCGGCGCCCTCGCGCCGGAGCCAGTCGAGGTAGCCGTGGGGGTCCCCCGTCGTCGCCTCGGGGAAGGCGGCCTGGAGCCCGGCATGGCCTGTCCAGAGGGCGTGGAGGTAGCGCGACAGGTCGGGTCGTCCGCCGACCGGCGCGCGCAGCCAGGCCAGGAAGCCGTCGCCACCGTCGGCGGCGAAGGCGGACGGCGGCTCCGGATGTCCGGCCCGCTCGGCCGCGAGCAGCTCGCGCCGGTACAGGCGCCGCATCGTGCCGTCGAGGTGCAGGCCGTTCGGCAGCTGGTCGCCGCCGAACCGTGCCGCCCGCGCCTCGGCGTAGCCGCGGTCGAGGAGCCGCCGGCCGTAGCCGGCGCAGAGCTCGGCCAACACCGGGTCGTCGAGCGTGATGCGGGCGCGACCGGCCTGGAACTTGGACAGCTCGTGCGGTCGGTCGGGGCTGTAGCCGCTGAAGTGGAAGAACCGCAGCGGTCGGCCGTTCACGGTGTGGCCCGGCCCCCAGCGCGCGACGCGCCGCGAGGACAGGTTCCAGTAGGCGACGTTGTGTCCCGCGTCCCGGAGGATCGCGCAGTCGAAGTAGCACGGCACGAAGTCGACCCAGCGCTGGTCGACGAAGAGGCTCTGCGTCACGGCGTTGATGCAGTCGCGGGCGAGCCGCTCGCCCCACCAGTCGAGGAAGCGCTCGGCGCCCGGACCGACGGCGACGAAGCCGAGGTTGTAGACGCCGACGGAGAGGATCTGCGTCTCACCCGGCACGAGCCCGTCCCGCGGCATCGGCTCGGTCGTGTGCGGGGTCAGCACGATCGAGCGCTCGGCCGCCAGCTCGGCCACCTCGACGAGCGGCGTGTAGACGACGATGTCCGGGTCGAGGTAGGCGACGGGTCCGCGGCCTCGACCGAGCAGGTGACGGAGCAGGAACGGCTTGTACGCCGTGGCGATCTCGACCACGTCGTAGAGCGTGGCCATCCGCCCGAGCTCTGCCGCGTCGAGACCGATCTCCGTGACGCCCAGGACCTCGACGCCGGACCCGGCCCGCTCGCCGCCCTCGCCGTCGATCAGGAGGACGGTGAAGGTCGCGCCGGGGTGGTGCTCGAGGAACGACTCGGCCACGGAGCGGGCGTGGGCGAGGTAGTTCCGGGCCACGATCGTGCAGGCGTCGAGGCGGGGCGTCGGGCTCACTGGCACAGGGCCTCCAGGGTCAGCTCGGCGATGCGCTCGGCGATGACGCCGCGGCCGAAGCGCGCCGTCAGGGCCGGGCGCGCGGCACGCGCCTTGGCGCGGGCGCCGATCGGGTCGTCGGCGACGGCGCGCATCGCGGCGCGGAGCGCGTCGACGTCGGGGTCGAACCAGCGCCCGCCGCGGAAGACGGCGATGTCGACGTCGTCCGGCACCGGCACGAGCGAGCCGTCGACGAGCCAGGCGTTCGCGTCGTCGAGGAACGCGGTCAGGCCGCTCCACCGCGAGGCGATGACGGGCACACCGCACGCCAGGGCCTCCATCGGCGGACGGCCCCAGCCCTCGCCGCGCGTCGGGCAGACGTACGCGTCCGACCCGGTGTAGAGCCCGGGCATGCGGTCGTCGGGGAGGCGCTCGTCGGAGATCACGATCCGGGGCCGGGTCGCGGCGGGCGCACCGAGCGTGCGCAGGAACGCGTCGACGCGCCCCTCGATCGTGGCCAGGTCCTGGTGGAACGTGGAGACCTTGAGGACGAGCGTCACGTCGGGGTCGCCCGCGAACTCGGTGGCGTAGGCGGTGAGGAGCGGCTGCCAGCCCTTGCGGTCCTGGAAGTCGAAGTTGCAGAGGAAGCGGAAGCCCTCGGCCTCAGGCACGTGGAGCGGCTCGGCGTCGGGCGCGAAACGGTCGAAGTCGACGGTCTCCGGCAGGATCCGCAGGCGGTCGGGGTCGACGCCCGCGCCCGCGAAGGTCTCGACGTTGAAGGCGCTCGGGACCCAGATCCGGTCGTAGCCCGCGAGGATGCGCGGCCAGTCGGACGGCAGCGTGTCGGTCTCGAACATCGTCCGGCAGACGCGACGGGCGGCCGTCGGCAGGCGGTCGACGCCGATGGGCGTGAAGTGCCAGACGAGCGTCGAGCGGTCGGCCGGCGGCCGCCGGGCCTCGCAGCGCCGGAGCAGCCGCTCGGTCGTCGGCGCGAGCGAGACGTCGGCCCGCCCCGGGATGTCGACCAGCGCCGGCTCGAGGCCGAGCTCGTCGAGTGCGAGCAGGTAGCTGCGGATCTCGTCGGCGAAGCCGGAGAGGTTCCGCGTCGCGCCCATCCAGGTCAGGTGCGTCCAGCCGAGGGCGGCGCGCAGGCGCTCGACGTGCGAGGCGGGCGGGAGCGGGAGGCGCGCGCCGTCGAGGGGCAGGCACCCGAGGTCGAGGAGGCGCTCGCGCTCCGCCGCGTCGTCGACCACGACGTGCTCGCCGCCCAGCGCGCGCGTCGCCAGGTCGCCCGGGACGATCTCGATGTCCGGGATGTCGTCCAGGCCCCGCGCGAGGCCGTCGATGATGTCGCCGACGGCCGCGAACACGCCGTCCAGCGCGCCCTCGTCGGCCACGGCGAGACGCAGCGTGCTGCCGCTGCCCGCGGCGTAGCCCTCGACGTAGTCGCGGACGAGGTGACGGAGCGCCTCGGCGCTCCCGCCGTCCGCCTCGGCCAGGATGGTCACGGGCATCGCCACGGGTGCAGCTTCGGCCCCGTCCGGCCGCGCCTTGAGCCGGTCCGACCATGCTGCGAGAACCGCAAGCGCGGTCGGCGCTGGTAGCGTGACGTCATGGGACGCCGGCTGATCGTGGCCACGGGGGCCGAGTCCGCGCGCGAGCCCGTGCGGCGCGCGCTCGAGGGCGACGGCCACGAGGTGGTGGAGACGCCCCCGGCGCTCGCGGCCGCCGCCCTCGACGACGTCGACGAGGTCCACCTGCTCGACGTCCCGACGGCCCCGATGCTCCTGCGCGCGTGCTTCGCGCACGCCCGGCCCGCCGTCGTCGTGGTGGCCGGCGAGGCCGGGCAGGAGCTCCGCGAGGCGGC
>CADCWC010000383.1 GCA_902806305.1 uncultured Thermoleophilia bacterium
AAGATGAGCGCCGAGAACGCGTCGATGACCCAGAAGCGCGAGGTCACCACGACCAGCGCCAGCACGGCCGCGGCGCCGTACAGCATCAGCCTGCGGTCGTTCGGCATCGTGTCGATCGTCGAGCGGTTCTCGCGCCAGAACCGGTACGCCAGCCAGGCGAGCGCCACCAGGAACAGGATCTGCAGGATCGTGAACAGCAGCCCGGCGACCGGTCCCAGCACGCCGGTGAACAGCGTCAGGGCGAGCGCGGCGCCGACGACGATCGCGATGTTGCGCTGGTTGTCGGTCACGAGGCGCAGTGTACGGCCGGCGGCGGCCGGATCGGACGAGAGCTCGGCGGCACCCGCCACCCGTCGGCGCGTGGACGGGCACGCGCGGCGACGCGCCTCAGCCCGCGCCGGTCGTGTAGGCGCGGGTGCCGAGGCCGACGATCAGGAGCGCGACGACGGTGAAGACCAGGGCGTTCCGGCGCGGGTCCTCCGTGCGCGCGGAGTAGGCGAAGACCACGAGCGCGCTCGGCAGCAGGCCGTAGACGTAGTGCAGCGGCTCGCCGGCTCGCCCCTCCCCGGTGAGGAGGTAGAGCCCGAGCCCGCCCTGGCCGAAGACGACCGTGTGGGAGAGCGCCAGGACCTGCGCGAAGACGCGTCCCGGTGCCACGACGCCGCGCCACACGAGGAGCCCCCAGACGCCCGCGGCCGCGTTCAGGGCGAGCAGGGCCACGCCCACGGCCATGTGGATCTCGGGCACGGCGCCAGTATGCGTGACCCGCGGCCACGCCCCGGTCCGTGGCGGGCGGCGTGCCAAGATGCGCGGCGTTCCCGACCCCAGGAGCCCGCCCGATGCTCGAGCCCGGCACGCCCGCCCCCGACTTCTCGCTGACGGCCGACAGCGGCGAGACGGTCCGGTTGGCCGACCTGCGCGGCAGCCGCGTGGTCCTCTACTTCTACCCCAAGGACGACACCCCCGGCTGTACGACCCAGGCGTGCGACATCCGCGACAACTGGGACCGGGTCAACGCCACAGGCGCGCGGCTCTACGGCCTCTCGCCCGACACCGTCGCGAGCCACGTCCGCTTCCGCGAGAAGTACCACCTGCCCTTCCCGCTGCTCGCCGATGCCGACCACGCGGTGGCCGAGGCGTACGGCGTCTGGGTCGAGAAGTCGTCGTACGGCCGGCGCTCGTGGGGCGTCGAGCGCTCGACGTTCCTGGTCGACGAGGCGGGTCGGATCGCGCAGGTCTGGCGCAAGGTCAAGCCGTCCGAGCACATCTCGAACGTGCTCGCGGAGCTGAGCGCGTCGCCCGCCTCGGCCTGACACCAGCCCCGGCCGGGGCGGCGCGCCCGTGACCTCGGAGGCCCCCGCGGCGCGGCTCGTGACGCCGCGGCTGACCATGGTCGCACTCGACCTGGACGCCGTCGAGGCCGCCCTGCGCGGCGACCGCCGCGCGCTCGGTCGACTCCTCGGGGCCGACGTGCCGTCCGACTGGCCCGAGGCGCCGCTGCGGGAGCGGGCCATGCCGGTCCTCCGCGATCGGCTGGTCGTCGACCCCACCGCGGCGCCGTACGGCACGTGGGCCGCGATCCACGCCGGGACGGTGGTCGGCGCCGCGGGCTTCAAGGGTCGACCGGACGCCCGCGGGGCGGTCGACCTGGGCTACGGCATCCTCCCGGCGTGGCGGCGGCAGGGCCTGGCCACGGAGGCGGCGCGCGGGCTGATCGAGCACGTCCGAGAGGACCCGGCCGTGCGGCGCGTGACCGCGGACTGCCACGTCCGCAACGGCGCGTCGATCCGCGTGCTCGAGCGGCTCGGCCTGACCCGCGTCGACGAGCGGGGCGAGCTGATCTACTGGGAGCTGCAGCTGCGCTGAGCGTGGAGGGGCCGCACCCGACTCGTCGAACGGAGACGGGTGCTCGCCGACTTCCAACGCTTCCTGCTGCGTGGCAACGTCGTCGACCTGGCCGTGGCGGTCGTGCTCGGCACCGCCTTCACGGCCGTGGTGAACGCGATCGTCACGGGCCTCGTCACGCCCCTGATCGCCGCCGTCGTGGGCGAGCCGTCGACCGGCGATCTCGGCTTCACGGTCAACGGGAGCAGATTCCTGTACGGCGTCGTGATCGACGCGGTCGTGGCGTTCGTGCTGGTGGCGGCGGTGCTCTTCTTCCTCGTCGTCCGGCCGCTCAACGTCCTGCTCGACCGGCTGCGCCCGGAGCCTGCCCTCGGCGCCGCCACCCGCGACTGTCCCGAATGCCTGAGCGCGGTTCCGCGCGCCGCGCGCCGCTGCGCGTTCTGCACTGCGGCGCTCCATACGGACCCGTGAGCCTTCGCTCGGCCCGCGGAGATCCCGGGAGGCGTGCCGGAGCACGAGGGTGAAGCGATTCGGGAGGTAGCACGAGGTCGTCGGCGCCGTCGGTACGCCAGGATGCCGACCGTCGCGAGCGTCCGGCGTCGCCGTTATGCTTCGCTGCGCAAGTATTCGCCCTCGCACCGGAGTCACCATGAGCGCACAGGCCAACACCAGCCCGGGAGGCGGCGGACTCGCCCCGGCCGTGAACAAGACCGCCGTCCTGCTGCTGATCTCGGTGGCCCAGCTGATGGTCATCCTCGACGCGACGGTGATCAACGTGGCGCTGCCGACGATCGGGACGGCGCTCGATCTCGACCAGTCCAGCCTGGCGTGGGTCGTGAACGCCTACACCCTCATCTTCGGCGGCTTCCTGCTGCTCGGCGGACGCGCCGCCGACCTGCTCGGACGCCGGCGCGTCTTCCTGGTCGGCCTCATCGTCTTCGCGGGCGCCTCGCTCGTCGGCGGGCTGGCCCAGAACGAGGCGACGCTGATCATCGCCCGCGGTGTCCAGGGCCTCGGCGGCGCCATCATCTCCCCGGCCGCGCTGTCGATCCTGACGGTGACGTTCGCGGAGGGGTCCGAGCGGAACAAGGCCCTCGGCATCTGGGGCGCCATCGCGGGCGGCGGGGCCGCCGTCGGACTGCTGCTCGGCGGCATCCTCACCGAGTACGTCGGCTGGCGCTGGTGCTTCTTCGTCAACGTCCCGGTGGGGGCGCTGGCCGTTCTCGCCATCCCCCGCATCCTCTCCGAGAGCAGCGCCGACGCCGAGACGCGCACGTACGACGTGGCAGGCGCGGTGACGGCCACCGTGGGACTCGTCCTGCTCGTCTACGCCATGGTCAGCGCCAGCGACTACGGCTGGGGCTCGACCCGCACGATCGGGTGCTTCGTCGCGGCCGGGGTGCTGCTCAGCCTGTTCCTGCTGATCGAGGCGCGGCTCGCCGCCGAGCCGCTCGTGCCGCTCGGCGTGTTCCGCAACCGCACCCTGTCGGGCGCGAACCTCGTGATGCTGCTCGTCGGTCTGGGGCTGTTCGGGCTGTTCTTCTTCCTGTCGCTCTACACGCAGCAGGTGCTCGGCTACTCGGCGCTCCGGGCGGGGGCGGCCTACCTGCCGTTGACGGCGGCGATCATCGTCTCGTCGGGCATCGCCTCGTTCCTGCTCGGCCGGGTCGGCGTCAAGCAGCTGATCGTCGTCGGACTCGTGGTCGGCGCCGCGGGCCTGTTCCTGTTCTCCCGCATCAGCGTCGAGGGCTCGTACCTGGGTGAGATCCTCCCCGCCATGGTCGTGATGGGCATCGGCATGGGCTTCGTGTTCGTCCCCGGCACGACGGCCGCCGTCGGCGGCGTCGAGCCGGCGATCGCGGGCCTCGCGTCCGCGCTCGTCAACACGGCCCAGCAGATCGGCGGCGCGTTGGGGCTCGCGATCCTGACCTACATCGCCACCACCCGCACCGAGAGCGTCATGACGGCCGCGGGGAACGACCCCGCGCAGGCCCAGGTCGCCCTCGTGGAGGGGTTCCAGCGCGCGTTCCTGTTCGGCGGCAGCTTCGTGCTCGCGGGCGTCGTCGTGGCCCTCCTGCTGATCCGCGGCGACATCCAGGCGCCCAAGCCGGGCGAGCCGGTGGCCGCCTACGGCGACTGAGACCGCCGCGCCGTCGACACGCCGTCGCCGTCGGGCGTTTGCCCGGGCGGCGACGGCGTGCAGAACCACGCCATGACGAGCCACGACGAAAGCCCGCGGGACGACCCGCCGCCGCGCGGCGGGGACGAGCGGATCCGGGACGAGGCGACGATCGGCCAGGAGCAGCCTGCGCCGGGCGACGCGACCGGCCTCGAGCAGCGGTTCGAGCAGGAGGCGACCGAGGGGGTCGAGGCCGCCGGCCGCGACGCGGCGTCGCTGGAGCGGGAGGCGGCCGCGCTGCGCGAGGAAGCCGCGACGCTCGACCGTCAGGTGCCGGGGCCGGACGCGGGCGCCTGAGCCGCGCCCGAGCACCGGACGCGGCCTCTCCGCGGTGCCGCGACCGCGTGGTGCCGTGACCGGAATCTGCG
>CADCWC010000384.1 GCA_902806305.1 uncultured Thermoleophilia bacterium
GGCGACGGCGGCCAGACAGGTCCCGGCGCTCACTGCGGCGACGAGCTCGTAGCCGCCGAGCGGGTAGAGCGCCGTGGCGGCGCCCACGGCGGGCAGCTGGCCGACCAGGCCGGCCGCGGTGACCCGGCCGAGCACGCGCGGGTAGTGGTCCTCCGCGCCGGCGGCGGCGAGCCCGTCGTAGAGGAGCGCCTCGAACGCCCCCGAGACGAGGGCGCCACCGAGACCCCAGAGCACGAAGCCCGCGGCGAAGCCCGGGAAGCCGGGCAGCGAGACCCAGACCAGGTAGCCCGCGCCCTGCAGCGCCCCACCGAGGGCGAGCGCCGCGCGACGGGGGATCCGATCGGCCAGCGCGCCCGACGGCACCTCGGCGACGATCCCGACGGCCGACCAGATCGCGAGCAGCGCCGAGATCTCGGCCTCCGAGAGGCCGGTGTCGACGAACAGGAGCGCGTACAGCGGGTAGAGCGGGACGGCGTCCGCGAGCAGCGCCCACGCGACGACCCGGCGGGCGAGGCGACGTGCGTCGGGCGGGAGTTCGGATCAGTTGGGAGGCATGGGAGACAGGGTACACCGAGGGGGTGTCCGCGCCGGAGTCGTGCGCGGCCGTCCGCCGACGGACGCAGTAGGATCTCGGGCTCCTGTGGTCGCGGAGCTCCGCAGTCCGGCTCGGCCGATCCCGTCCCGCGCGGGCGGTCCCGACACGGACGGGCCGCCGCCGCCCGTCCCCCGCCTGGCCGCCGCGCTCCCGCATCGGCAGGACCCGGTCCTCCGCGCCGCCGACGTGGTCGTGGCGAGCGTGGCCGGCGTGCTGACGGCCCCCGTGGCCGCCTCCGTGGCGCTCGTCATCCGGCTGGTCGACGGGCCGCCCGTCCTCTACCGCGGCGAGCGTCTCGGCCGCGGCGGGCTGCCGTTCACCATGTACAAGTTCCGCACGCTCCGCACCGGCGCCGAGGCGCGGCTCGGCGCTCGGTACGGCGACGTCCTGCAGGCGGCCACGGCGGGGGAGACGACGCGGACCGGTGCCGTGCTCCGCGCCACGCAGCTCGACGAGCTGCCGCAGCTCCTCAACGTGCTCCGGGGCGACATGTCGATGGTCGGGCCGCGACCGCTCCGGCCCGCCGTGTGGGCGGAGGTCGCGGCCGGCATCCCGAACCTCGCCGACCGCTTCGCGGTGCGCCCGGGGCTGACCGGCTTCGCCCAGGTCCGGCAGACGAACGTGACGCCCTGGGAGGAGAAGCTCGCGCACGACCTCGAGTACGTCGCCGACCGGTCGCTCGGCCTCTACGTGCGCTGCTGCCTGGAGACGGCGGCCCGTGTGGGCCGGCAGACCCTCGACGGCGCCGTGGCCGTCGTGGGCCGGCGCAGCCGCAGGCGCTGACGTGTGCGGCATCTGCGGCCTGCGGCCGCTCGACGGCGCGCCGGTCGACCGCGCGCTGCTCGAGCGCATGAACGCCCGACAGCGCCACCGTGGACCCGACGGCGCAGGTCTCCACGTCGAGGGGGCGGTCGGCCTGGCGATGCGCCGTCTCGCCGTCATCGACCTGCCGACGGGGGACCAGCCGCTCCGCAACGAGGCGGGCGACGTGGTGCTCGTGGGCAACGGCGAGATCTACAACTACCGCTCGCTGCGCGCCGAGCTGCTCGACCGCGGCCACGAGCTGCGCACGACCGGCGACCTCGAGCCGGTGGTGCACCTGTACGAGGAGCTCGGCGAGGCCTGCTTCGCCCGCCTGCGCGGCATGTTCGCGCTCGCGCTCTGGGACCGGCGGGCCGACCGGCTGCTGCTCGTGCGCGACCGCTACGGGATCAAGCCGCTGCACTGGCGGAGCGACGGCCGGACGCTCGCCTTCGCCTCCGAGCTGAAGGGCCTGACGGCCGACCCGACGCTGTCCCGCGAGCTCGACCCCGAGGCGCTGTCGCTCTACCTCTCCTACAACTGCGTCCCGGCGCCACGGACCATCTACGCGGGCGTGCAGAAGCTGCGCCCCGGCCATCTGCTCGCCGTCGAGGGCGGCCGCGTCGAGGAGCGGCGCTGGTACGCCCGCCCGCTGCCCGCAGCGCCGCCGCGTTCCGACCGGCCCGTGGCGGACTGGTCGGAGGAGCTGCTCACGGTGCTGGAGGACAGCGTCCACGCGCACCTCGAGAGCGACGTGCCCGTGGGCGTGTTCCTGTCGGGCGGCGTCGACTCGGGCGCCCTCTGCGCCCTCGCGGCCCGCCACGCGCCCGGCCGGCTCCGCACGTTCTCGATCGGCTTCCGGGAGCGGAGCTTCGACGAGCTGGCCGACGCGCGGCGGACGGCCGCCCTCTACGACACGGACCACACGGAGCTCGTGGTCGAGCCCGACGTGCTCACGCTCCTGCCCCGGCTCGCGGAGGTCTACGACGAGCCGTTCGGCGACTCGTCGGCCGTGCCCACGTACCTCGTCTCCGAGCTCGCCGGCCGCGACGTCAAGGTGACGCTCTCGGGCGAGGGCGGCGACGAGGCCTTCGCGGGGTACGAGGTCTACGTCGCGGCGCGCCTCGCCCCGCTCGCGGGCCGGGCGCTGCCCGGACCGTTGCGGCGCGGGGTGATCGCGCCGCTGGTCCGTCGTCTGCCCGCCTCGACGGAGCGGGTCAGCCTCGACTACCGCGCCAAGCGCTTCCTCGCCGACCTCGACCGCGAGCCGCTCGCCCGACACCACGGCTTCAAGGCGATCCACACCGCCGACGGCAAGCGGTCGCTGCTGCGCGACCCGGCCGCGGGACGGCTCGACCCGCTCGACCGCCTGCGGCCGGCCTGGGAGGAGGCCGCGGGCCTCGGGCCGATCGGCCGGCTGCAGCACGTCGACACGGTCACCTACCTCGTCGACGACCTGCTGACCAAGACCGACCGGGCCTCGATGGCCCACAGCCTGGAGGCGCGGGTGCCGTTCGTCGACCACCACGTCCTCGACTTCGCCGCCCGCATCCCCGACGCGCTCGGGATCCGCCGCCTGCGGCCGAAGTGGCTCCTCCGCCAGGCGGTCGCGCCGCTCCTGCCGCCCGAGGTCGTGGGGGGCCGCAAGCGCGGGTTCTCGATCCCGGCCGCCGCGTGGCTGCGCGGCGAGGCGAGCGGCCTGGTCGCCGACGTGCTCGGGCCGGCCGAGATCGAGCGCCAGGGCGTCTTCCGCTCGGCGGCGGTGACGGAGCTGGTCCGGCAGCACGCGGCCGGCCGGGTCGACCACTCCCGGCCGCTCTGGGGCCTCCTGATGTTCGGCCTCTGGCACCGCCACGTCCACGAGGCCCGCGGGTGAGGGTCTGGATCGACCTGACGGCACCGGCCCATCCGCTCGTGCTGCGCCCGGTCATCGAGCGGCTCCGGACGGCCGGTCACCACGTCGAGGTCACGGCGCGGGACTACGCCCAGACGATCCAGCTCTGCGACCTGCACGGCATCGCCTACACGCGCATCGGTGCGCACGGCGGGCGCGGGCGGGCCGGGAAGGTCCGGGCGCTCGTCGAGCGCACCGCGGCGGTGACGGCTTGGGCGCGGCCCCGGCGCTTCGACCTGGCGGTCGCCCACGGCTCCAACGACCTCGCCCTCGCGGCCCGCGCCCTGGGCGTGCCCGCCGTGAACATGTTCGACTACGAGTTCGCCACCTACCAGCACCAGATCGGCTGCCGCCTGGCCCGCCGGGTCCTCGTGCCCGAGGCGATCCCGGCCGAGCGGCTGGCCGTCTACGGCGCCCGACCGCCGAAGCTCGTCCAGTACCCCGGTCTGAAGGAGGAGTACTACCTGGCCGACTTCGAGCCCGACCCGGCCGTGCCGCTCGCGCTCGGGCTCGACCCGGCCAAGGTCCAGATCGTCGTCCGGACGCCGCCCGACGTGTCGCTCTACCACCGCCGCTCGAACCCGCTGTTCCAGGTCCTCGTCGAGCGGCTCGGACCCGACCCCGACGTGCAGGCCGTCGTTCTGCCGCGGACGGCCGACCAGGGCGCCTGGGTGCGCGCGCTCGGTCTCCGCTCGCTCGTCGTGCCGGAGCGAGCCGTCGACGCCCAGAGCCTGATCGCCCAGGCGGACCTGGTCATCTCCTCCGGCGGCACGATGAACCGGGAGGCCGTCGCGCTCGGCGTGCCCGTCTTCACGACCTACGGCGGCCGGCTCGGGGGCGTCGACGAGTGGCTGATCCGCGAGGGACGGCTGCGTCCGCTGGCCGACCCGGCCGGCCTGCGCCTGGAGAAGCGGACCGGCGTGGGGGAGCGGGTGCGCCGCGATCCGGGTCGTCTGGTGGCCTGGATCCTCGGGGCCGCCGAGCGCTGAGCCGGTCGGCCGGGATGTCGATGCGGTGGAGCCGGTGACGACGGGGGAGGGCGCGGCCGGGACCGGCGCGTTCGAGGGCTGGCTGCGGCTGCCCGACGGCACCCCG
>CADCWC010000385.1 GCA_902806305.1 uncultured Thermoleophilia bacterium
ATCGCGGCGTTCCTCGCCGCCGGAGCCGAGCCCTGGGTGGCGCTCAACCACGGGATGACCGGCATCGCGACGGGCGGCTTCGTCGTCACGGACGAGAGCTTCGCCGCCGAGCCGGCCACCGTGAAGCTCGTCGCCCTCGTGGTCATGGTCGTCGGCGCGGTGAGCTTTCCGCGCGAGCACAAGCTCGCCGTCCGGCGCGACTGGCGAACGTTGACGCGCGCCACGCAGCTTCGCGCGCTCGCCCTCGGGCTGCTCGGCGTGGTCGCCCTGACCCTCGTCGCGACGGCGGCCGGCCCCGAGCACCCCAGGGTCCTGGACGCGGTCTTCCAGGCCGTGTCCGCGCTGGCCACCTGCGGCTTCTCCGCGTCCGACCTGAGCGGCTGGAGCCCCGGCGCACTGCTCGTCCTGGCCGCGGCGATGGTCGTCGGCGGATCGGCGGGCTCGACGACGGGCGGCCTGAAGCTCTCCCGCGCCGCCTGGCTGGCCAAGGCCGCCATCGCCCAGGTGAGCAACGGCCTGCGGCCCCTCGGCGGCCGGCCCACGATCTCCTTCGACGGTGAGGACGTCCCGCCGGACGATGCCGCCCAGGCGATCGCCTACGCCGCCGCGCTCGCCGTCCTGTGGGTCGCGACGCTCGCCGCCGCGTCCCTGGCGCTCATCCTCATGGTCCCCGCGTCCGCCGCCCACGACGTCGCGTTCGAGGCATCCTCCGCGCTCGGCAGCGTCGGGCTGAGCACCGGCGTCACCCAGCCCTCCCTGCCCCTGGGCGCCGAGCTCCTGCTCATCGCGCTCATGTGGCTCGGGCGGCTGGAGATCGTGGCCGTGGTCGTGCTGGTGCTGGCCGCCGTCCGCGCCGGCACGCACGCGGGACGCGGGCCCCGGCGCGGCGAGCGGCGACCGTGAGACCGCGCGGCGGTGTCGCCTCCGGCGATGTCCGCGCCCACCTGCTGGCAAGCTCGACGCCGACGACGGTCCCCGCTCATGGACGGCTACGCCTGGTGGCGTGGCACGCGGGCGCGCACGGCCCAGCCGCCGTCCGCGCTCGGGCCTGCCACGAGCACTCCTCCGTGCTCGCCGAGGCGCTCGCGGAGGCCACGCAGACCGTTTCCGGTGCCCACGCCGTCCAAGGACCCGGGTCCCGTCGCCGGGTCGTTGCACACCTCGACGACGAGGTCGTCGCGCTCGCCGCGGACGACGATCCGCACGGCCGAGCCCGCGGCGTGGCGGAGGGCGTTGGTCACGCTCTCCTGCACGACGCGGTAGGCCGTCTGCACCGTCGACCCTGGCAGGCCCGCGCGGTCGCCGGCGAACTCCAGGCTGACGTTGAGCCCCGTCCCCGCCGCGCGCGCGACGAGGTCCTCGACCAGCCGGAGGTCGGGGGTCGCGCCGGCCGGCTCCGTGCCGGCGAGGAGCCCGACGAGGCGCTCGAGGTCCGCCTCCGCCTCGCGTGCGGCGCTGCCGATCGCGGCGAACGTCTCGGCGGTCAGCTCGGGATCGACGCGAGCCAGCCGCTGTCCCGCCGCCGCCTGGACGACCATCACGCTGAGGGCGTGCGCGACGATGTCGTGCAGCTCGGCGGCGATCCTCGCCCGCTCGTAGCGGACGGAGAGCTGCGCGTAGGCCTCGCGCTCGTTCTCGAGCTCGCGGGCCCGCGCCGCCAGGCGGTCCTGGACCTGCCGGCGATCGCGCAGGAGACGCCCGACGACGAATCCGGGCGCGACCGTCAGGACCACCGGCACGGGCGCGGGCGCGTCGTCGGCCCACACGAGCGCGAGCGTCGCAGCGCAGAGCACCAGCCCCCCGGCGACGGCGTGGGCCGGCCGCGCGTGGCGGCCGACCCCGAACGCGAGCGTCGCCAGGACGACCCAGGCGAGGTCGGCCACGTCACACCGCCGCGCCGACGGGGATCTGGGCGATCGCCTCCGCCCGCCCGCCGCGCGTCGAGGCGCTGAGCGTGCCGCGGTGCAGCTGGACACGCTCGCGTGCCCGCTCGAGGGCAGGGCCGAGATCGCGGCGCCGCGACGTCCCCGACACCGTCAGCCCGAGCGCCTCCTCGTCGAACCGCACCTCGACGGCCACGTCGGGTGCGTCGGCGAGGGCGTCGAGGAGGTGCTCGACGATCCGATAGGCCGACAGCTCGACGGCGGCCGGGAGCGCGCGCGGGTGCCCCGCGACGGTCAGGCGCGCATCGCCGCGCTCGGCGCGCAGGAGCAGCCCCTCCAGGTGGGCCAGCGTCGGGGCCGGGGCCACTTCGGGGTCACCGTTGTCGGATCGCAGCACGCCGACGATGTCCCGCATCTCCTCGAGCGTCCTGCGGCTCTTGCCCTCGATGTCGGCGAGCGTGCTCG
Source organism: uncultured Thermoleophilia bacterium (assembly GCA_902806305.1). Taxonomy (GTDB): domain Bacteria; phylum Actinomycetota; class Thermoleophilia; order Gaiellales; family F1-60-MAGs149; genus CADCWC01. Next base: position 2,349 of record CADCWC010000385.1, read on the forward strand.
TCGCCAGCACCGGGGAGCGCTGGGCCCTGCCGGCCTCGGCGAGCTCCGTCAGCTCGCCGAGGCGGCGCGCGAGCACCTCGTCGAGCTCCGTCGACAGGCGGGCGCGGTCCATCGCGACCTCCATCTCGGCCCGCTCGTCCCGAGCGGTCCGCAGGGCGGTCGTGCGAAGTGCCAGCTCCCCGTTGAGACGGCTGCGGCTGCGGACGAGACGGCCCGCGCCCCAGAGGACCGGCACGACGGGCTGCAGGACCAGGCCCGCGCCGCCATCGCCGCTGACGGCCATGAGCATGCACAGCACGATCGCCATGCCGAGCCCCGCGAGCGCCTCCTTCATCGGCAGGCGGAAGGCGGCCGAGTACGCGAGGAAGAACGCCACGAGGTAGACGGGGCCGCAGCGGAAGAGCTCGCCGAAGAGCAGCGCGTGGACGCCGAGCCCGGCGATGCTCAGGACGAGGGCGTGGAGGGGTGCTTGGCTGCGCAGGAGCAGCGGCAGGGTGACGAGGGCGAACACCGGCACGGCGGCCCAGCTCGTGTCCATGACCTCGCCGTCGATCGTCGCGCCGCCGGCGAGCATCGCCATCACGTAGACGCCGAAGGCGCCCACGAGGAGCGTCGCGAGCCAGTCGATCCTCCCAATCCGGCCGATCGAGATCGCGGGGCTCACGGGACCGATCATCCTGGCTGGAGGAGTGGTGGTGAGGAATGTTTGGGTCATGCGGCGGAGCTTCTGCGCCCGGCGCCGCCGTGACGTCATCCGCGACGGTGATCCGGCCGCCGGGAGGTCACCCCGGAGGGTGACGCGGCCCGGGCAGCGCGCGATGATGCTCGGCGGCGTGCACGACAGGTTCCTCGCGATCATGGTCGCCGACGCGGGCGGCCCTGTCCGGCCCGTCGCCCATGACTGGGACCGCGCGGCGCTGGCACGCACGGTGGCCGCGCATGGCGGCCGCGTGGTGGAGGCGACAGGGGACGGGCTCTTCCTGACGTTCTCGAGCGCGGTCGAGGCCGTGCGCTGCGCGGTGGACCTGCAGCGCGCCGGCCGTGCCGACGGCGTGGGCCTGTGCATCGGCATCGACGCCGGCGAGCCGTCGATCGAGGACGGCCGGCCGCGCGGGGCTCCCGTCCTGACGGCCTCCCGGCTGTGCGACGCCGCGGACGCAGGCCAAATCCTCGCCTCCCAGGTCGTCCAGGCCGTCGCGGCTCCCCACGTCGCCGAGCCGATCCGTCCGGCGGGCACCATGCGCCTGCGCGGGCTGCCCGAGCCGGTGGCGGTGACCCAGGTGGTCTGGCGCGAGGAGGAAGCGGCGCTCCTGCCGGAGCCGGCGGAGGCCCGCGCCGACCCGATCACCGTCGTCATCGCCGACGACCAGAAGCTGCTCCGGGCGGGCTTCTCCGTCATCCTCGAGGCCGAGCCCGACATCACCGTGGTCGGCGAGGCGGGCGACGGGCGAGCGGCCGTCGACGCGGTCCTGCGCCGGCGGCCGGACGTCGTTCTCATGGACATCCGGATGCCGGAGCTCGACGGCCTGGACGCGGCCGAGCGGATCCTCGCCGAGCCGGGCGTCAGGACCGCCGTCGTGATGCTCACGACGTTCGACGCGAGCGAGTACGTCTATCGCGCCCTGCGGATCGGCGCGAGCGGCTTCCTCCTCAAGGACGCGCCGTCCGACCGGCTCCTGGACGCGGTGCGGGTCGCCGCTGCCGGCGACGCACTGATCGCGCCGTCGATCACCCGCCGCCTGGTCGAGCGCTTCAGCATCGCGCCGCCCGACCCGGCGACGGTGCCCGAGCTCCGCCAGCTCACCTCGCGGGAGCTCGACGTCCTGCGCCTCATCGCGCGCGGCCTGTCCAATCAGGAGATCGCCCGCGAGCTCGTGCTCGGGGAGAACACCATCAAGACGCACGTCACGCGCCTGCTCTTCAAGCTGCGCCTCCGCGACCGCGTCCAGGCGGTCGTGCTGGCCTACGAGACCGGCGTGGTCCGGCCCGGGCCGGGCTCGAGCGGGGAGCG
>CADCWC010000386.1 GCA_902806305.1 uncultured Thermoleophilia bacterium
CCCGGCGCCCGGTCGACGGGGCCGCCCCAGGAGTGCGTCAGGCGCACGTCGGCGAGCGTCGGGAAGAAGCGGCGGAAGTCGGCCGCCACGACGGCCGACGTGCGGGCGTCGCGGTGGTGGCCGGCGGTCACACGGCCGGCCGGGCCGATCGCGCCCCCGCCGCGGCCGAACACGATGCGGCCGTCCGCCGAGACCTGCGCGTAGTGGACGAGCAGGCGCAGGTCGCCGAACGCCTCGCCGCCGGTCCAGCCGAGCGCCCGGACCCGCTCCGGGATCGGCTCGGTGGCCACGAGGTGCGAGCCGACGGGCACGACGGCGCGGCGCAGCTCACGGATGCGGGCGCTCCAGGCGCCGAGCGCGAGGACGACCCGGTCGGCCTCGACCAGGCCCTCGCGCGTCTCGACGAAGGCGGGCCGACCGCGCCCGAGCCGCCGCATCGCCGAGCCCTCGTGGATCCGTACGCCTCGCTCGAGCAGCACGCGACGGAGTCCCCGAGCCAGGCGCGCAGGCTGGATCGCGGCCGCATCGGTCTGGATCACCCCGCCGATCGGGAGCGGCGAGCCGGTCCGGCGGCGCAGCTCCTCGCCCGACACCTCGTGGAGCAGCGCCTCGCGGCCGTGCGTCCGGCACGCCGCGAGCGCGCCGTCCACCGCCCCGAGCTGCGCGGGCGCGGTCGCGGCCACGAGGCAGCCGGCCTGTCGGTAGTCGCAGTCGATGCCGTGCCGGGCGGCCACCTCGCCGATCCGCTCGATCGCCGCGGTGGTGTCCCCGGCCAGGCGCAGCGCGTCCTTCACCCCGAAGCGCTCGATCAGCGCGTCGAGCTCGTCGTGCCAACCGGTGACCCAGCCGCCGTTCCGTCCGGAGGCCCCTGCGCCGCAGAACTCGCCCTCGAGCAGCACGACGTCGAGGTCGGGCGCGCGCTCGGTGAGCTCGTAGGCCGTCCAGAGGCCGACGAAGCCGCCGCCCACGATCGCCACGTCGGCCCGCGTCGGCCCCGCGAGCGGTGGGCAGGGGGCGCCCGGGTCGTCGGCCAGCGCCTGCTCGAGCCACAGGATCGGCCCGGGGGCGGGCAAGGCGGCGTAGGTCACCGCCGAAGGCTACCCTGACGCGGGCCGCCCATGCCGGTTCCGGACGTCACCATCTCGATCGTCAACCACGAGCACCGCGAGCTGCTGCTCGAGTGCCTGGCGACCGTGACGGCGCGGCCCGTCCCCGGCCGGACGGCGGAGATCGTGGTCCTGGACAACGCGTCCGGCGACGGCTCCGTCGAGGCGGTGGCCGCGGCCTTCCCACAGCTCCGGGTCCTCGCGCACAGGCGGCGCGCGGGCTTCGGGGCGAACCACAACACGGTCATCCGGGCCACGACCGGGCGCCACGTGCTGCTCCTGAACGACGACGCCATGATCGCCCCGGAGGCCGTCGGCGTCCTCGTCGACCATCTGGACGCCCACCCCGAGCTCGGTGCCGTGGCGCCGCGGCTCCTCAACCCGGACGGCACCCATCAGGCGTCGGCCTGGCGCTTCCCGACGCCCGCCGCCGCGGCGGTCGGGACGCTCACGCTCGGCCGCCGTGGCGTGACGCAGTCGGCCGGGACGGCGCCGCGCCGGGTCGACTGGGCCACCGGCGCGGTGCTGCTGCTCCGGCGGGCCGCGCTCGACCGCGTCGGGCTCTTCGACGAGGGGTTCTTCATGTACGCCGAGGAGACGGACCTCCTGCGGCGCATGGCGGACGGGGGGTACGGAACCGCGTACCTGCCGGGGGTCACGGCCGTCCACCACGGCCAGGGGTCGAGCGCCGGCGTGCCCGAACGACGCATCAACGAGCAGTGGCGGAGCAGGCATCGGTACTGGCGCAAGCACCACGCCGCCCCGGCGGCACGGCTGGCCGGGCTCCTGACGGGCGCCCAGTACGGCCTGCGCGCCGGGGTGGCGACGGCCGTGCTGCGCCTCCCCGTCAGGCGTCGGCCCGTGGCGGTGGAGCCGCTCGACCCGGCGCGGTACCGCCTGCACGCGCGCGACGCGCTCGGCGTGCGCGGGCCGGGCCTGGCCGAGCTCGCCGAGGAGTTCAACGCCCGGCAGGCCGTCGACCGCTGACGCCGTCCCGGTCGGCCGGTCCGGGATCGCGGCCCGACCGGGCGGTACGCTCCCTCCGTGGCCGTCCCCGCCTCCTCGCCGGCTCGTCTCGTGCGCCCGCACGGCCTGGACGCGGTCCTCCTGCTGGTGCTCGTCGTCTGCACGTGGCAGAAGCTCTCCTGGGACGTGCTCGGCCGGCTGGCCGTCACGGACGTGCTCGAGACCGCGTTCGTGCTCGGGTTCGTGGGCAGCCGGGTGCTGCGCGGAGACCGGCGCGTCGCCGCGACGGCCGCCGTCGTCTCGGCGTTCGGGCTGGCCTTCCTGGCCGTCTCCCTCGGCAGCCTCGGCAACGTCGAGACCGACGTCGGCGTCGACCAGTGGACGAAGGCCCTGACGAAGTGGGTCATCCACTTCTCGTTCCTGACCTGCGCCGTCGCGCACCTCGTGCGGCGCGGGCCGGCCCTGCACCGCACGGCGCTCGTGGCGTTCGTGCTCGGGCTCGCCGTGAACGCCGCGTACGCCGTGGCCCAGCTCGGGTCGCAGGCCGTCCTCGGCGTCAACCTCGACCGGACCCTGCTCGCGCCGATCTTCACCGGCGCGGCCACGAGCGGCGCGAACGTCTACGGCCGCGTCTCGGGGCTGACGGTCGAGGGCGCTCCGACGCTGACGACCGTCTACCGCGGCACCGGCCTCGTCGACGACCCGAACCACCTGGGCGTGATGCTGTGCGTGCCGATCTGCCTGCTGCTCGCGGCGGCGCTCGGGCTCGGGGGCGACGGCGCCCCCCGTGTCCGCTGGGCGCTGACCGGCCTCGCCGGCGCGCTCACGCTCGTGCTGCTCCTGACGCAGTCGCGCAGCGGCCTGCTGGGGCTCGCGGCGGGCCTGGCCACGCTCGCCGTCCCGTTCCGTCGCGAGCTCGTCTCGCGCGCGACGCTCGTGCCGGCGGCCGTCCTCCTCCTGCTCGTGGCCGCCTTCGTCGCGCAGCGGCAGGCCTACGTGACGCAGGTGCTCGAGTCGCGCCTCCAGACCGGCGCCCGCGGCACGAACACGCACTTCTTCGTGTACTCGCTGATCCCCGACGTGCTCGACCGCTTCCCGCTGCTCGGCCTGGGGCTGAACAACTTCTCGATCCTCTACGAGTTCGAGACCGGCCGGGCAGGCTTCGGCCCGCACTCCTACCCCGTCCAGGTCCTGACCGAGACAGGGCTCCTCGGCGCGCTCGTGACGTCGCTGTTCCTGGCCTGGGTCATCAGCCGCGCCCTGGCCGTGCTGCGTACGGGTCGCCCCGGCGACCCGGAGGGCCGCGAGACCCGCGCGCTCGGCTGGGGCCTGCTCGCCGCGGTCGTGGCCACCCTCGCAGGCAATCTCTTCTACCTCACGATGACGTTCCCCTACTGGTACGCGGTGGTGCTGCTCGTCGTCACCGCGCTGGCCGTCCTCCTGCCCCGGACGGCGCGCGCGTCGGCCGCCCGCACGGCGAAGCCCGTCGCCGCCGACTGACCGCGCCGACCCCCCCTCAGTCTCCGGCGGGGGGCGGACGGACGATCAGGACGTCGCACGGTGCTCCGCGCGCCACGTCCTCGCTGACGCTCCCGCCGAGGAGCCGGTCGAGGAACCCGAGGTCACGCGTCCCGACGACGATGAGGTCCGCCCCCCGCTGCTCGGCGGCGTCGATGATCTCCTCCGCAGGGCGGCCGATGACGCCGGTGAACTCGTGCGGCACTCCCTGCTCCTCGAGCACCGCCCTGGCGTGCGCCCGGTGTCGATCCCACAGCTCCTCCTCGGGCAGCACGTCGGACTCGGGCGGGAGCGTGTAGGGCATCAGCCCGAAGGCGCCGCTCGCCGGAATCGGCACCTCGGGCGCGGCCACGTCGACCACGACGACGGTCGCCCCCAGGGGCCGGGCGAGCAGGCTCGCCCGCCGCAGCGCCTCCTCCGCCGGCCGGGTCCCGTCATAGCCGACGACGATCGTCCTCATCGCTGCACCTCCGGTCCGTGTGGTCGTCGGCGCCCTGCACGGGCGAGCCCGCTCAGGAGGCCGTCTCGTCGAGCAGGGTCAGGAGCTCGTCGGCCGCTCGCTCCACGTCGGCGTGGTCGTTCTGCGCCGCCCGCTGCTTGGCCGCCACGAGACCGCTCCGGTGCACACGCCGGAAGTCGCCGTACGGGTAGCGATAGCGGGCCTTCGTCTCCTCGCCCGCCTCGGGGTCCTGCGCCAGGTGCCACTCGGCGTAGTCGGCCCAGGAGTGGCGCTCCAGGAAAAAA